>JAQUMQ010000109.1:0-2279 GCA_028718045.1 Actinomycetota bacterium | reverse complement strand
TATCAATTCTACAGTAATTGGTGCGAGTAGAGGGAGTCGAACCCCCACAGGTGTTACCTACTAGCTCCTAAGGCTAGCGCGTCTGCCAATTCCGCCATACTCGCATAAAACTTAGGTGGTGGGTCGTACAGGCCTCGAACCTGTGACCCCCTGATTAAGAGTCAGGTGCTCTACCAACTGAGCTAACGACCCGATATTATCAATTTTATTTCAAGTTAATGGCACGCCTGGAGGGATTCGAACCCCCGACCTGCGGATTCGAAGTCCGTCGCTCTATCCAGCTGAGCTACAGGCGCAAATAAATTTTTTTTTACAAAGAACATACATTTATTTATTAAACAAGATTTAATATTTTAAAATCCTTACAGTTAAAAATCAAGATTATTATAAAAATGGGGTGAGAAACGGGATTCGAACCCGCGACTTCAGGTTCCACAGACCTGCGCTCTACCGCCTGAGCTATTCTCACCAAAACCATCAAGCCATCGATTGATTTAAAAATCAACAATACTTAAAGCACTTATGCTAACGCCGCACTTCTCTTTCTTGCTTCTTGCAGTTTAAAAGTTTGGTGCGCTTGGAGGGATTCGGTCTTTCGTCTCACCTTCGGTTCGCTGCAGAGCCGCGGACTCCTTGCGCTTCGCTATTTGCTGCGCTCATTACGCTTCGCTTCAGTCCGTCCATTCGAATCCCATGGTCTAAACATGCCACCGGCATCTTTAGACCCTAATCAAACAGTATTACTTTTAATTTCAAGTTACTGGTGCGCT
Source organism: Actinomycetota bacterium (assembly GCA_028718045.1). GTDB lineage: Bacteria > Actinomycetota > Humimicrobiia > Humimicrobiales > Humimicrobiaceae > JAMDDL01. The sequence goes on along the minus strand of JAQUMQ010000109.1, from coordinate 1,509 downwards.
TGGAGGGATTCGAACCCCCGACCTACGGATTAGAAGTCCGTAGCTCTATCCAGCTGAGCTACAAGCGCATATCGGATTTAACTTAATGATATTTATTATATCAAAATAACTATATAAAAAATAAACCGGGGCAACAATTATCTTTAATTTTGTTGCAACCGAAATAATACTTTAGAAAATATTAATATACAAGTCAATAATAATTTTGAAAAGCATCTTATATTTTTCTTGTCATAATTAAATTTAAATAACTTTCTTTTAAAAAATTATTAAAAACCAGAAACACATCATGGAAGAGCATCGGCGCCTTAACTTGAATTTATTTAAACTTTTCACATATTTATAATGACTAGATACATTTAACAGCAAATATGATATATTTTTTATTAATATAAACACAGGTTCGATACAAGCAAGAATATAAGCAAAATATATAACAATCAATAAACTAAAATGCAAAACCCATATTCGATTTTAACCGGACTGATCGGCAGCACTCTCGGTGCGGTATCTGTCCAATTTTTTGCTTTAATGATCTTATTATCGTTTGTTTGCATATTAATCGGCATCGGATTATTTGTACTATGGATTATTACTCTTGTCGATTGTATCAAAAGAAGCGAAAATGACTTCACAGGGATAGGCAGCTATGAAAAAATAATGTGGCTTTTGCTTATAATTTTCATAAACAATGTTGTTCCGATTATATACTATATTTTAGTAATGCGAAAAAAGAACCCGGATGCTGTTTCAAAAGCCGAAAACTGTGTCGGTAAATAAATATATAAATTTAATTTATTTCATCGATACCTTATAGTACATATTTATTTTTCAAAAGAACCTGCTTATTCGATTATCGATTTTACTGGTTTATTTGTTTTTGTATTTCCGTAATAAGCAAACCTTATTGAAGTTTTAAAACTTCTGCGTAAGCTTCCGGAGGAATTTGTGATACAATCTGAACTCTCTCCAGTCTTCTAAAATCAATCGACGTAAGACTTTGAATTCCGCCTCTCCAGTATAATCCGCCCACATACCCAACCTGTGGAAGTACACTTATAAGCTCATCCGATGTGGCGCTATGTGGCCATGCAATAAAAATAACTGGTTTACCTGTATGGATCTCGATATCACTTTTTGACTGTTTTAACTCGAATTTGGCAGTTTCAAGCGGAATATTACACATTATGCTATGCGACCATGAATGGGATTGGAATTCACAACCATATCTGCTCATTTGTAAGATCTCCGGCCAGATGAGCATGGGTCTTGTCATTGTTCCTTTTGTCCCTGCATCAAAATCATTATACCTTCTTGTTGCCTCTGAATCCCCCATATAACTTGTAATCAAAAATACCGTCATTTTATAACGATATTTTTTTAATATCGGAAATGCGACACTGTACATGCTCTGATAACCATCATCGGATGTAATTATGACCGGTTTTGCGGGAAGCTTTGTCCCTTTGGCAAAATGGTTGTACAAGTCATTTAACGTAATGGTTTCAT
>JAQUMQ010000108.1 GCA_028718045.1 Actinomycetota bacterium | reverse complement strand
ACATATAACAATGAAAATACAATTGCCAATGTGATTTCAAATTCGGGCGAGGGTTTGAAAAAATATTATCCGAACTTAAAAAGTGTAGTTTTTAACGTGGACAGTAATTCTGATGATAATACGGTAAGCATTGTAAGCAAGACAAGGTTACCAAAAGGTATCGAAAAAATTTTCACCGCATACATAGGGGAAAAAGGGAAAGGTTCTGCGATAAGAACAATTCTCGAAGGTTCAAGAATGCTTGATGCCAAAGTATGCATAATTTGCGAAGCCGATACCAAAAGTGTTGCTCCGGATTGGATTTATAGCCTTGCCAATCCGGTTTTAAAATTGGGATATGGATTTGTTGCTCCTTACTATATCAGAAACGAGCACGATGCAACCATAAACAATTCACTCGCATATCCTTTGACTCGTGCTTTGTACGGACTTAGAATCAGACAGCCCATAGGAGGTGATTTTTCGTTTTCAAACGGTGTCTTGCAGGTTTTCACAAGGAAAAAATATTGGCTGGAATATCCGAATATAAATAAGTTCGGGGTAGACATATGGATGACCACCACGGCTTTAAATGAAGGTTTCAGGGTATGTCAGACTGTGCTGGGAACAAAACTTCATGATGCAAACCCGAAAAAAGAAATAACTCCTATTTTTAAACAGGTCGTAGGAACACTTTTCGATCTTATGAAAAACTATGAGTACAGATGGAGAGATGTGGTAAGCAGCATACAGGGTTTTATAATGGGGGATTTTAAATTTGTGGAAGCTGAAAGACTTAAATCCAATTACAACGAACTTCTTCAAAAATTTTATAATGGTCTTGACGCAAATAGAAGCATATGGAGAGCTATATTTGATGAAAATACATACCGTGAATTTAAGGAAGTATTGAATTCGAACTCCAAGGAAAATATAGTATTATCGATAGAATTATGGACAAAGATACTTTATGAATTTGCAAGCGTCTACAATTTTGTTTCAGCCGAAGAAAAAGAGGATGTTCTTGATGCCATGTTGCCATTTTATTATCTAAGATCCGCTTCTTTCAAGAGAGAAGCCGAACTTTTCAGCGATGAAATTGCGGATGTGGTTGTCGAAGGAAATGCCGGTGTATTTGAAAGATTAAAATGGTATTTGTTTAACAGGTGGGATTATTATAAAAATCACAAAGGCAAAATCAGCATAAGAAATAAATCATTTGGCAAATAAGCCATAATATTACTGTTATTTTTAATGCCGGGTCTGATTTTAGGTGTAAAATTTATAATTTATTTTAAGTTTTGAAAATATAAAAAATATTTGTTTATATATGTAGAAAGATTGGATGGTGAAAATAAAATGAATAATGAAAGCGCACACCATTCTGCAAGAAAATTACTTCGCAGTATTTTTTTTGTCACATTTTTTTCCTTATCTGCCGGGATATTTATCGGATTGCTTATCGCACCGCAATCCGGTGTAAGGTTTAGGGAAAGTCTTAAAAGCTGGCTTAACGAAATGGTTGAAAAAGGTAAATTCACTATTGAAGAAGCAAAAGTATATGGCAGCGAGTTTCTGGAAAGAAGCAAGGAGAAGGCAGAAAGTTTTTCGTCAAAAATCATGGATGACGATAAAGCTTAACCGGATTTCTGCTTGATATTCTTGGTTTTTCATAACCATTAATCTTAAATAATAGGTTTTTATTGACATGCCATTGTTACTATAGTATTATTTTTGCTTGCTAATTTCTTATAAATCAGCAAATTTTGTTTTCGTAGCTTATGCTTTGCTTTTTGCTAGTTTGATATTTGATTTGTTATTTTGGTAGCTAATTTAGTTACGAAGTTGGGCCGTTAGCTCAGTTGGTAGAGCACTGGACTTTTAATCCAGGTGTCGAAGGTCCGAATCCTTCACGGCTCACCATTTGCCCTCGTCGTCTAGCGGTTTAGGACACAGCCCTTTCACGGCTGCAACAGGGATTCGAATTCCCTCGAGGGTACCAAATTCGGGCGATTAGCTCAGCTGGGAGAGCATCTGCCTTACAAGCAGAGGGTCGTAGGTTCGATCCCTACATCGCCCACCATTTTTAATTGACTTTATATTTATACCAGCTATATTAAAGTATTGGATTTTATGTTAAGGAGCTGTCGTCTAGCGGTTTAGGACACGTGCCTGTCACGCACGAGATCGAGGGTTCGAATCCCTTCAGCTCCGCCATAAATAGTTAGAACTGTTATTTGATAATTTGACTTGTAGAAGTGCTGGAAAACATGCCGGTGGCATGTTTTCGGGATTCGAATGGACGGAGTGTAGCGAAGCTAATGAACGGAGTGAATAGCGAAGCGAAATGAGTCCGCGGCTCTGCAGCGAACGATAGTGAGACGAAAGACCGAATCCCTTCAGCTCCGCCATAAATAGTTAGAACTGTTATTTGATAATTTGACTTGTAGAAGTGCTGGAAAACATGCCGGTGGCATGTTTTTTTAAGCCTTAATGGCGAGATAGCTCAGTTGGTAGAGCAGTGGACTGAAAATCCACGTGTCCGCAGTCCGATTCTGCGTCTCGCCACCACTTTTTAAGTCTTTTTATTTATAAAAGTCTTTTAAAAATATTTTGTATTTTATCAATTTGCAAATGAAGCTTTATATCATAAAAGTATAAATATAAAGTTTTTTCTTATTTCTGGTAACATATTCGTGATGATATTAAATAAATTGTTGGCATAATATCTTAAAAATTTTTTTCATAAAATGGAACGGTTCATTTTATTATTAAGTTGGTTTGGTTTTTAAATAATTCAAAAAAAATAAAAAACACGCATAAACCGAGCAGACATAAGTAAGGAAATATTTTGAAAAGCAATCTAAAAAACAGCAAAATTATTCCGCTTATAATTATTTTACTTATGTTGTCATTTTTATTGTTGTCAAGCTGCAAATCAAAGGGTAGCCAGAGAATAGATACAAGTGATGCCGGTAAGCATACCGAAGAATCCGAACGATTAGGTGCCGGGAGTTTATACGAAAATGACAGTTTGATTATTACGGGATCGACGACACTTCTGGAAGTTACACAAAAATGGTCAGAGGAATTCATGAAGAAATATGGCGGGAAGATTACGGTAAATGGCGGAGGTTCGGGAGAAGGAATCGCTGCTTTGCTAAACGGAACGACAGATCTGGCTGATTCATCAAGACTTATAAAACAGGAAGAACTTGATAAGGCAAAATCTTTAATGCTTTACATAAAAGAATTTAAAATCTTGTATGATGGCGTATGTATTATTACAAGCAAAAATGTAGACGTAAAAGAATTAACCTTAAACCAACTTGCGGATATTTACATGAATAAAATTACCAACTGGAATCAAATCGGCGGTTTGGATTCTGTAATCGTTGCAGTTGCAAGAGATTCAAATTCGGGAACAGGCGAGTATTTTCTTCGTAAAGTCATCCAAAAAGATTATAAAGAAAAAGACAATGATTATTCGCCTAATTGTCTGAGACTTCAGTCAAGCAGCGATATAATAAATCAAATCGCAAATAACGACAATGGCATTGGTTATGTTGGTTTGGGATACCTGAAAGATGCCGGCGATTCCATCAATGTTATCTCCGTAAAAAACGATGACAATTCTACCGGCGTTATGCCAGGTTTCCAAACTATTGCCGATAAATCATATCCGATAGCAAGAGACATGTTTGTATATGCAACCGGCAAAGATTTAAAACCTTTGGCTCAGGCTTTCATCGACTTTATTTTAAGTGACGATGGCCAAAAAATCGGGCAAGACGCAGGTTTTGCAAAAATAAGTTAAAAAGCATAATTGATTTTTTATGAATTCATATAAATAATTAAAAAATTTTTTATAAAATTTGAAATCGAAATTTAAAAAATTTAAAAGTTTTTTAATAACCAGATTTATTTTCTTAAACGGATTAATATCAATCGTTGTTCTTACTTTAATACTTGCATTTCTTGTTTATAATTCTTTGAAGTTTTTTACGGAATATCCTATTTTTGATTTTTTGACTGGGACGAGATGGTCGCCTACCTCTACCGAAAAGTTTGGATTTATACCGCTTTTTACAGGATCTCTTCTTGTAGCAATAGGTGCGATTTTGATAGCACTGCCGCTTGGAGTAGGAACGGCTGTTTATATCGGCGAACTTGCTCCCAAAGCCTTGAGAGAAATACTGAAACCCATTATCGAGGTTTTGGCAACCATTCCTTCTGTGGTAATTGGTTTTATAGGGCTTCAATTGGTAATACCAGCCATCAAGAATATTTTTAAATTACCGATGGGATTAACTGCTTTGGCAGGATCAATAATGCTTGCATTTATGAGTCTTCCCACGATAGTTTCAATTTCGGAAGATGCCATAAATGCCGTTCCCGTTAAATTCAGACACGCATCTCTTGCCTTAGGTGCCACCAAATGGGAGACCACATATAAGGTTGTGGTACCTGCGGCTTCTTCGGGCATTATTGCGTCAATCATGCTTGGTCTTGGCAGGATAGTCGGCGAAACAATGACGGTGCTGATGCTGACCGGAAACTCGCCAAGAATAGTTTTTTCGCTACTTCAACCCGTAAGGACAATAACTGCGACAATAGCTGCAGAAATGGGTGAAACCGTAAATGGCGGACTTCATTATTCTGCACTTTTTGCGATAGGGCTTGTTTTGTTTTTGATAACATTTTTAATAAATCTGGCTGCAGACAAATTCATAAGCCGAATAAAAAATTATTAACGTCAGCTCTTTATTATTTACGAAATGAAAAAAAGATATGCGATACAAAAATTTTATTACTTGCTGCTGCTGGTCATTACCTTAATTGTCATAGCTTTTGTTTTCGGGATAATATTTTATCTGATTTTTAAGGGAGCAAAAGCAATTTCCTGGAATTTTATTTCCGAATTTCCGGAAAATGGCATGAGAGAGGGAGGCATTTTGCCTGCAATTGTCGGAACCCTGTATTTGATCATAGGCACGATCTTGTTTGCGCTTCCGATAGGAATATTTGCGGCAATATATATTAACGAGTACTCTGCCAAAAACAAATTTTCACGCATGTTAAGGCTTTCGATCATAAACATGTCCGGAGTTCCTTCTATTGTATACGGGCTTTTCGGGCTTGGTTTTTTTGTAATGTTTTTAAAGTTTGGCAAGTCAATTTTAGCAGGGTCATTTACCTTGGCTTTAATGATTTTACCTGTAATTATCACTTCGACGGAGGAAGCTTTAAAGGCAGTTCCGGATACGTTAAGGCATGCCTCTCTAGCATTGGGAGCCAGCAAATGGCAAACGGTGTTAAAAGTTGTTTTGCCGCAGGCTTTGCCTGGCATAATAACAGGCTCGGTAATCGGAATAGGCAGGGCAGCCGGAGAAACGGCACCTATTATTTTTACGGTAGCCGCGTTTTCGCAGCCTGGATTGCCCAGATCGGTTTTTGATCAGGTCATGGCTTTGCCCTACCATCTGTATGTCCTTGCCACCCAGGTTACGAATCCACCTCAAGACATACAATGGGGAACAGCGCTCATACTTTTAATTCTCGTTCTTATTTTTTCGGTGACAGGAAGCATCATAAGATTAAGACAAAGGCTTAAAAAAAGAGATTTA
>JAQUMQ010000107.1 GCA_028718045.1 Actinomycetota bacterium | reverse complement strand
CTCTTCCGATCTGTTCAGGAACTGCTTGGCCACAAAAACATTAATACCACTCAAATTTACACACACTTGAATTTAAAGAAATTAAAAAAGGATTATGAAAAATTTCATCCAAGAGCCGGTCGGCAATAACTTAAAAATTATCATATTATTTGCTCTAAATATTTTATTATGCTAAAATCATCCAGAAAAAAAATACACACACCGCATTTAAAATGGTGAATTTTTTAAGCGGTGGAGGAAAAACCATTTAATTAGGAGGAAAATTGGACGAAATAACTATCAAGCAGCTGCTTGAAGCCGGTGTTCATTTTGGACATCAGACCCGCAGATGGAATCCCAAAATGAAGAAATATATATATACTGCAAAAAATGGCATATATATAATAGATCTTCAACAAACTCTACAGCTTTTAAAAGAGGCTTATGAATTTGCAAAGAATACGGTTCTTAACGACGGAACAATCTTGTTCGTAGGAACAAAAAAACAAATTCAGGATATAATCGAAAACAATGCTAAGAATTGTGCCATGCCATATGTTAAAAACAGATGGCTTGGCGGTACGCTTACCAATTTTGAAACGATATCGAAAAGAATAAAAAGACTTGACGAGATCGAAGACATGGAAAAAAACGGAGTATTCGAAAAATTGCCAAAAAAAGAAGTTCTTGGAATTCAAAACGAATATGAAAAATTAGATTATAATATGGGCGGTATCAGGAATATGAAAAAGCTTCCCGATGCATTATTTGTTATCGATCCCCATAAGGAAGAAATAGCGATCAAAGAAGCGGTAAAACTTAATATTCCCATAATTGCGGTAACGGACACCAATTGCGACCCCGATGATATCGATTATGTTATCCCCGGCAATGACGATGCCATAAGGGCTTGTAATTTAATGTGCGGAGTAATAAGTAAAGCGATAGTCGAAGGCAATTCGAACATGGCAGCCGTAAAAGAAAATATCGAAAAAGAAAAAATCGAACAAGAAAATATCGAAAAATCGATAGAAGACGAAGATAAGCTAGATGATTTGCCTGATGATGAAGCGTGGGTATAATTTTATATAAACAGGAGAGTGTGTAATGGAAGAAATAAAAGCAGATTTGGTTAAAAAGCTAAGGGAAAAATCAGGTGTTGGTATGATGGAATGCAAGAAAGCTCTTACCGAAGCCTGTGGAGATATGGATAAAGCAGAACTCATTTTAAGAGAAAGAGGTCTTGCGGCTGCTTCAAAAAAATCAAACAGAACAACGAACCAGGGAGTTATCGACAGCTATATACATCCCGGCTCAAAAATAGGGGTTTTACTGGAAGTGAATTGCGAAACGGACTTTGTTGCAAGGAATGAGCAGTTTAAAGAATTGGTGCATAATATTGCCCTTCATATAGCCGCAGCTGCACCTGTTTACGTATCAAGCGAAGACATTCCGTCAGAAATAATTGAAGCTGAAAAGGATGTTTACAAGAAGCAAGCATTAAATGAAGGCAAGCCAGAAGGTGTGGTTGAAAAAATTGCGCAAGGAAAACTTAAAAAGTTTTATGAAGAAAATTGCCTTTTAAATCAACTATATGTAAAAGATAATGACATAACAATAAATGATCTAGTTAAGCAGGCAATCGCAAAGATTGGCGAAAATATAGTAATAAAAAGATTTTGCAGATTCATGCTTGGGGAAGAAATATAATAATATTTTAAATTCAACAGCTTGTTTGTTTATCGTCGGATCAAAGTAATTTTATCAAACTACGGATAAAAATTTATATTTAAGATATAAAATCCCATATGCCTAAGAAAATAAAATATAAAAGAATATTGCTGAAAATTAGCGGTGAATCTTTGAAAGAAAACGGATATAGTTGCGGAATCGATTTTAAAATTTTGGGCAGAATAGCTCAGGAAATCAAGGAAGTTACCGAACGCGGGATAGAAATTGCGGTTGTAATAGGCGGAGGAAATTTTTGGAGGGGTATAAACGCAAGTGCGCTTGGTATGGAAAGAGCTGCAGCTGATTATGTGGGAATGATAGCCACAGTTATGAATGCCGTGGCTTTACAGGATGCACTCGAAAAGAAAGATGTTATTACAAGGGTAATGTCAGCTATAACAATGAAGGAAATAGCCGAACCTTTTATAAGGAGAAGAGCAGTAAGGCACCTTGAAAAAAAAAGGGTTGTCATTTTTGCAGGCGGAACCGGAAATCCTTATTTCAGCACAGATACGGCAGCTGCGCTTCGTGCTTTGGAAATTAACGCAGAAGTTATTTTTAAGGCAACAAAAGTTGATGGTGTATACGATAAAGATCCGTTAAAATTCAAAGATGTTTTAAAGTATGACAAATTAACGTATCTTGATGTTATAAAGAAAGACCTTAAGGTGCTAGATTTAACAGCTATCACATTATGTATGGACAATAATCTTCCGATAGTTATTTTCAATATAACGAAAGACGGAAATATTAAAAATGCAGTTTTGGGAGAAAAAATTGGCACAATAATATCAAGAGAGGTGAGTTAAAATTAAAGATACACATCTTGAGGAATATGAAAGAAAAATGGCTGCTACTATAGACAAGATAGTCCATGAATTTAACAGTATAAGAACGGGAAGGGCATCGGTGAATTTATTGGATAGGATTTTAATTGATTATTATGGAACGAAAACTCCTATAAAGCATATTTCAAGCATTAGTTTACCGGATCCAAAAACGATAGTCATTTCTCCATATGAACCTAAATTTTTAAAAGATATAGAAAAGCAAATTCTTGCTTCTGATCTTGGACTTAATCCTTCGAATGATGGCAAGGTAATAAGATTATCCATTCCTCAGCTTAATGAGGAACGGCGAAAGGAACTTGTGAAAATCACAAGAAAAATTGCCGAAGAAGGTAGAATTGCTATCAGAAATATAAGACGTGACGGGATTGATAATTTTAAAAAATTAGAGAAGAAAGCCGAAATCACCGAAGACGACCTTAAAATTCTTGAAGACGATATGCAAAATCTTACTGACAAATATATCGAGAAAATAAACAAAATTTTAACTCAAAAAGAAAGTGAAATTATGGAAGTGTAGGTGCATAAGCTACATGAAAATATTTTCACGTTTACAGCTATCCGCAAAAATTCTTACAATCGAAGAGATAAAAAGAAAACCCGTTCCCATACACGTTGCGATAATAATGGATGGAAACGGAAGGTGGGCTGCAAAAAGGGGACTTCCCAGACTTGCGGGCCATAGAGAAGGTGTCAAATCATTAGAGAACGCTGTTCGCCTTTGTTCTGATTTGGGGATAAAGTATCTTACAGCATATTCTTTTTCAAGCGAAAATTGGAAAAGACCGGCAGACGAGGTATTAGGGCTTATGGAGTTGTTTTTTGAGACGGTTTCGGCAGAACTCGAAGAACTAATGAAAAATGGCGTAAAAATAGTACTTGTTGGCAACAGAAAAACAATTCCTCAAAAAGTTCTAAAAAAATTTGAAGATACCGAAATTATTACAAAAAAAAATGAAAACTTGGTGTTGAACATCGCATTGAATTATGGTTCGAGACAGGAAATAATTGAAGCAGTGAAAGAAGCATGCATTGAAGCAAAAAATAATGAAATAGAAATTGAAAGAATAGATGATAAATATTTTTCAAGATTGCTTTTTACAAAAAACAGTCCCGATCCTGATTTGCTGATAAGAACAAGCGGTGAATTCAGGATCAGCAATTTTTTGTTATGGCAAATTGCGTACAGCGAGCTTTATTTTACGGAAACCTTATGGCCTGATTTTAAAGAAGAGGATTTTTTAAAAGCCATATACAGTTATCAATGCAGAAACAGAAGATTCGGAAAGATTTAGCAGAAATGAACTTAATATTTCAATATATATTAGCCATACTGGGTTTTTCAATGATAATAGTCGTTCATGAGTTAGGACATTTTGTTTTCGCAAAAATTAATAAGATTTTCGTAGAAGAATTTTTTTTAGGTATGGGCCCAAAAATTTTAAAATTCAAATCAAAAAGCGGGACGCTATGGGGTCTTTCCGCAATTCCGGTAGGAGGATACAATAAGATATCTGGAATGGATAGGGAAGAAGAAATTCCCGATGCGGCAAAAAACAAAGCATATTATACAAAACCTTTTTGGGTGAAGTTTTCAGTTATTTTCGGTGGCGCATTAATGAATATCATATTTGCCATTATCTTGATTATTGTATTTTTCGGCATGGGTATTTATATGCCTACAAATACGATTGATTTTATTGAAAAAAACTCTCCCGCCCAAGAGTATGGGCTGAGCGTAAACGATAAAATTATTTATCTTAATGATACGCAAATAAAAAATTGGGATGATTTTTCAATCAATGTAAAAAAATATCCAAACGAATATGTGATTTTTAAGGTATTAAGAAACGGAAATGAATTAAGCATTAAAGTCAAACTGGGCGTTAAAGAAAATGAAGGATATTTAGGAATAAGCCCAAAAACTGAAAAGACCAGTTTGGGATTAAAGGGCACGCTAAAAGAAAGCTTCAAGCTTGTAGGAAATTTTATCGTCACATATTTTAAACTTTTTGGAATGCTTTTTACAGGCAAACTACCATTCTCGCAAGCCAGACCAGTTTCTCCGATAGGTGTAGTAACGATTTTTCAACAATCAGCTGCAATGGGTTCGCAAAGTTTTGTATTGCTTGTCGCTCTTGTATCATTGATTCTTGGTTTCAGCAATTTGATTCCGCTACTTCCTTTGGATGGAGGGCATATCATAATAATGATAATAGAAGCTATAAGGAAAAAGCCTGTAAGTAAGAAGGCAATTCAAATATATACAAATATAGGCATAATCATTTTTATAGCATTGTTTATGATCGGATTTATTTTTGACATCATTAAACCCATAAACATAAATAACATGTAAGTCATATTCATGTAAATTATATTGCATTTTGTGGATTTATTTTTTTAAAAATCCAACGGGCATAATGATTCATTTGGTTAAAATAAACATAATTTTACGGACAATTTATAAATATTTAAAAAATATAAATCGGGTATGAAAATTAACCTTACAAGAAAAAAAACAAGAGAAATAAAAATCGGAAGCAAAAAATTAGGTGCGAACAATCCTATATTGATTCAATCGATGACCAAAAACAAACTTAGCCAATTCGATCTTTTAAAGGAAGAGATAATCGAATTAAAAAAATCAGGTTGCGAAATTATAAGGATAGCGCTTACGGATAAAAGTTCGATAAGTTATATAACAAGCTTGATAAAGAAAAATTTTTTTAAAGACATTCCTTTGGTTGCAGATGTGCAGTTTGATTTTGAGCTTGCGCTTCTTGCATTAAAAGCAGGCGTACATTGCGTAAGAATAAATCCGGGGAATATAGGCGGGCTAGAGAAAACGGCGATGATAGTAAAAAAAGCAAAACAAACCGGTGCCTGCATAAGGATAGGCGTAAACTCAGGATCGGTGGATAAAAAATATTTAAGAAAATATGAGAACGATTATTTAACGGCAATGATAGAAAGCACTCTGGAATATGTAAGATTTTTTGAGAATATGAAATTTTATAATTTCAAAATTTCGGCTAAAGCATCTTCGGTAATG
>JAQUMQ010000106.1 GCA_028718045.1 Actinomycetota bacterium | reverse complement strand
ATATATCTGCACTAAAAACATCCTTTCTTAAGAAAATAAGTAAAAATTAAAAAAACAAATGAAATTTATTATATTTTTATTTGTAATTTTTGCAATATGTCATTAAAGTTTACGGCACCTTCTCTTAACAACTTGATATCGCTGCCGCTGGTGTCTATAATAGTAGACTCGATTCCCAAGAGCTTTTCCCCCATATCCACCATAAGGTCAACTTTTTTCAGGATTTCTTCAGAAATATCACTCAAATACATTGGATTGGTTTCCGTACCTGAGAGAGTGGCGCTCGTGGATATTATGGGATGCGAAGCGTCAATAATGTCTCTTACAAACTTAAACTCCGCTCTTCTTACCGCAATAGTATCTTTCCCGCATGTGATATAATCCGGAATATTCGAATTTTTTTTAAATATCATCGTTAAGGGATCGGGTTCCTCTTTATCCCAATAGCATTTTATTAGTTTCATGGTATTTTTATTTATGCTTGAAGTCAGATTGTTTAATTCTTCCAGTTTTGAAATTAAAACGATAAATGAAATACTTTTTTTTCTGCTCTTTATACCATATATTCTTTTCAAAGATTCTTGCCTGTCGAACCTGCAGCTTAAACCATAAATAGTTTTCGCAGGCAGTATGATGACGCCGCCTTTTCTGATAAGTTTGGCAATCTCATCAATTTTGTCCCCAAACCTGATTATCTTTTGCCTTGTTTGTATGTCATTTGCATCCATATATTAGAACTATCCGTTTTTTATGTAAAATAATAATTTTTTTATATTATAAAGTTAATACTTAAAAAAAATTCATAAAAAAACCGAAGGCAAGCTTGCGTAAAGTCAATAACAAAATATTAAACAGCATAACGAAACCGATTTCCGTAAATCAAAAAAAATCAGCATCGACGACTTCGGCAATCAAAATTCTTTCCAAATCATTATAATCTTTATCAATCGTTACTTTAGGATTCCTGAATTCACTTTCAATTATCTCCTTAAGATTCCGGTAAGTTTTAGGATCAGTTTCAAACAGAAAAAAAACTTTGCTTTTATTTATATAAGGTTTAACTTTACTTATTATCCTTGCATAGGATTCCGTTCCGGTCTTGCCTGCCACAAGAGCCTCTTTTGGTTCAAAATCCTTTATTTCTTTTTCAAGATTATCAAAGTCTTCTGTCTTTATATACGGAGGATTTGAAATCACAATATCGATATTGTCTTTAAAGTCGTTTGCAAACTCATCGTCTTTTTCCGGAATTACATCGCAATTTACGATTCGCAAACAGCCCAGCTTATCCTTGTCCAAAATCGCAGCAGCATTTTTATATGTGATTTCCGATGCGCTTTTACTTATTTCCGTTGCAATAATTTTTATTGGCGGCAGACAACCTTTCTCCGGCTGTGTCTCGTACAAAAGACTTATCGCAACAGCTCCGCTGCCGCTGCCTACCTCAAGAATATTCAAAGGTTTGCTGCTTTTATCGCCGACTTTCATATCCATACCGGTCATTTCCATCATTGTGCGCTTTGCTTTTTCGACAAGAAGTTCCGTTTCGGGGCGCGGGATTAAGACATTTTTATCGACATATAATTTTATTTTTCTGAAATAAGCTTCGTTTGTAATGTATTGAATCGGCTCATTCTCAAGTCTTCGCAAAATAAATGCTTTGTATTTTTTTAATTGCGAATCATTTAATTCATAATTATATTTAAGATAAAGTTCCATCCTGGACAAATTCAGGACAGCGGAAAGTAAAAGTTCGGCAGAAAGTCTTGGGTTCGGAATATTCTTGGTTTTAAAATAATTTATTGCCCAATCCAGAAGTTTATTAACGTTCCATGTTTGTTTATGCAATTATTTTAAACTCCGTTAAGAAAATTTAATAATAAAGATATAGAAAGATCCAAGGGCTTAAATATTTAAATACTAAAAAAGATTAAACGCAACTCTTAGATAGTGCATGCATATAATATAAGCAAACTTATATAATCCCTATCCGGTCTAATTTTTTCTCTTCGTCTTCGCGTTTTAAAGCATCCACGATTTCATCCATATCGCCTTCAAGAATTTCATCGAGCCTATGAGTCGTAAAATTGATTCTATGGTCCGTAAGCCTGCTTTGGGGGAAATTGTATGTCCTTATTCTCTCGCTCCTGTCACCCGTTCCGATTTGAGACCTTCTTTCTTTGGTTTCCGCATCCAACTGTTTTTGCTGCTCGATTTCAAGAAGCCTTGCGCGCAAGATTTTAAGTGCTCTTTCTTTATTCTGCAGCTGAGATTTTTCATCCTGGCATGATATGATTATCCCCGTAGGAATATGGGTAATCCTGACGGCAGAATCTGTGGTATTTACGGACTGCCCTCCCGGACCACTTGATCTGAACACGTCTATTCTTAACTGGTTAGGATCTATATGAATATCAATATCCTCGGCTTCGGGAAGAACGGCAACCGTTACGGTCGAGGTGTGTATTCTACCGCTTGATTCTGTGATAGGAACTCTTTGAACACGATGAACGCCTGACTCATATTTCATCATTCCATAAACACCTTTGCCGTTTATTTCAAATATAATCTCTTTAAAACCGCCTATGCCTTGAGGGCTTGAACTCAATACTTTATGCTGCCACTTATTGCTTTCAGCATATCTTGTATACATTCGATAAAGCTCGCCTGCAAAAAGGGAAGCTTCGTCCCCACCGGCCCCTGCCCGGATTTCGACAAGAATATTTTTATTATCGTTAGGATCTTTGGGAGTCAGAAATAATTTTATCTGATGTTCAAGAATTTCCTTTTTTTCGATGCTTTTACTCATTTCCTCCTTGAGAAATTCATGCATTTCTTCGTCTTTTTCGCTTTTTAGCATTTCCTTTGCATCTTCTATGGCAGTAAGTTGAATTCTGTATTTTTTTGCAAGGCTTATTACTTCATCGAGATCCGCAATCTTTTTCCCGCATTCCTTTATTGTTTCGACATCGTTGCACTTGCCTGCATCGGCCATTTTTTTCATCAGATTCTCATAGTTGTCTTCATATGTTTTTATTTTTTTAAGTATTTCAAATTCTGCCATTATTTAGTGCATCCCTCTTTTGAATCTTTGGCTTGTTTGTTGCTTTCCGCTTCAAGAACCTTTTTGAAAGATTCCACAGCAACCTCGATTTGAGAATCGTCTGGTTGCCTTGTCGTTATCTTTTGAAGAATAAGCCCGGGATAAAACAATATATAAACAAATTTATTATCCGTAAATTTCCCCGCTATTTTAAGAAGTTCATATGAAATCCCTGCAATTACAGG
This sequence comes from Actinomycetota bacterium, assembly GCA_028718045.1. GTDB lineage: Bacteria > Actinomycetota > Humimicrobiia > Humimicrobiales > Humimicrobiaceae > JAMDDL01. The sequence goes on along the minus strand of JAQUMQ010000106.1, from coordinate 2,390 downwards.
TATCAACACAATTCTTGAGATTATTCTCCAATAAATAGGTGGCTTCCCCAGTAAAGCAAATACAAATATTGCAACGATCATAACTATGAGCAAAAAATTTGTACCGCATCTCATATGAAGAGTGGGGTATTTCCTTATTTTTTCGGGAATCAGTTCATCATTATTTTCAAATGCTGAAATGGTCTTATGCTCGGCTCCATGATATTGGAACAATCTCCTTATATCCTTAAGCAAAGAAATAATCAAAATATATGCAAGAAAAAATGCTATTCTTATAAGACCTTCGAGCAAATTATATACAAATGAGTTTGGAAAATATGCTTGAAAACTTCTGCCTATCAGTGTGGGAGCGACAAAAAACACGCCCACCGTAAATAAAACCGCGATGATAATCGAGATAGCCATCTCTTTTTTCGAAAATTTTATATCTTCATCTGTTGCTTCGTTAACGGAAAAACTTAATGCCTTGAATCCTATCGACAAGCTTTCAATGAGAGAGACCGTTCCCCTGATGAAAGGCCAGCCCAAGAATTTATATTTGTTTGAAATCGGTTGAATGGCATAAACATTCGTGGAAATCGTTTTGTCAGGTTTCCTCACCGAAAGAGACCAGAAATTTCTGCTCCTCATCATTACTCCTTCGATGACTGCCTGGCCTCCGATATTGCAATATTTTTTTTTATAGGTGTCGTTATCCCTATTATTAATATTTCTATTAACTTCAAGCATTAAAATTATTTGGAACTGGAGTTAGTTTTTACTTTTTTCATCATCTTTTTAAATCTGTCAACCCTACCACCGCTGTCGATTAATTTTTGTTTTCCTGTATAAAACGGGTGGCAAGACGAGCAAATGTCAATTTTCAATTCCTTCTTCGTTGATTTTGTAGTCCATGTGTTTCCGCACGAGCACGTAACATCACATACAAAATATTTTGGATGTCCTTCTTTTTTCATTTATTTAGCCTCTCTTAATGAAATATTTTTCGTTTACGTAATTAAAATTACGCAATGATCATAAAATAATTTTTACAGTCGTTTTCATAGTTGCAAAACGATCAGTTTTAAAATGATTCTCATGTAAAATTATTAATCAATAAACATGTGATTTTACCATAATTAGCAAAAAGGGTAAATATATCCATTTATATTTAAAAGTTTGATTTATCCAAATTTAAATTCATATATTTCTGGAGTTAAAAGGAGATCCTTCGCCTTTGAAGCTTGCCTTGATTATATTAAGAAAATCTTTGTTGGTTCTTGTCTTCTTTATATAGTCAATGAGTTGTTCGATAGCAACCTCAGGTTCCTTGTCATGCAAAATTCGTCTCAATCTCCAGACAAGATTAGCTTCGTCCTCGCTCATCAGAAGTTCCTCTTTCCTGGTACCCGAACGCGTTATGTCGATAGCAGGAAATATTCTCTTATCTGCCAGTTTTCTATCCAAATTTATTTCCATGTTACCTGTTCCCTTAAATTCTTCAAAAATAACTTCATCCATTCTGCTTCCGGTATCGATCAAAGCTGTTGCAAGTATCGTAAGACTGCCCCCATGCTCTATATTACGTGCAGCTCCGAAAAATCTTTTTGGAGGAAATAATGCCGTGGAATCAACGCCTCCGGATAACACTCGTCCGCTGGCAGGAGTGGAAAGGTTATACGCTCTTGCAAGCCTCGTTATGCTATCCAAGAGTATTAAAACATCTTTCCCTTGTTCGACAAGCCTCTTCGCTCTTTCAAGAACCAGTTCGGAAACCTGGATATGATTATCTGAAGGTTGATCAAAAGTAGAACTTATGACCTCACCTCTTACAGATCTTTCCATATCAGTTACCTCTTCGGGTCGCTCGTCAACAAGCAATACCATGATGTAAACCTCGGGGTTATTTGTTGCTATACTGTTTGCAAGATCTTTCAAAATGGTAGTTTTGCCTGCTTTGGGAGGCGATACTATAAGCCCTCTTTGACCTTTTCCTATCGGTGCCACCAAATCTATTACCCTGGCTGTTATTCCGCTGCCGGGGGTTTCCAGTCTTAGCCTTTGCATGGGATAAATGGGGGTAAGTGCTTCAAATGGAATTCTTCTTCTCATTGATTCAGGATCCTGGCCGTCGACTTTTTCTATCCTCAGCAACGCATTATACTTTTCGTTGTCTTTAGGAGGTCTTACTACGCCATAGACCTCGTCGCCTTGCCTTAAATGAAATTTTCTGATCTGTGATTGCGACACATATATGTCGTTAGCTCCAGGTAAATAGCCATTAGTCCTTAAAAAACCATACCCATCTGCAAGTATATCAAGAATGCCCTTCATTCTTTCTTCATATACTTCCTTTTCTGCGTATTGTTTTTTCTCTTTTTCGACAACGACCTTAACCGGAATCTCTTCGG
>JAQUMQ010000105.1 GCA_028718045.1 Actinomycetota bacterium | reverse complement strand
GAATATTTAACGTAGATTTGAAAACCAGGGAATTTTTGAATAATACCACCAAAAAAGATACGGAATATAAAATATTTGAAAGCGACTCGGATGTTTCGTATGAAAAGATTTATGATATAAATTCAAATGAAATCGATCTTTTGGTTGCTGTTCCTCATCTTCCATCTAATGTAAAAAAAGCAAAGGATCTGGCAAACGTAACGGTAGACCAGGTTGTGATTGGGTCGTGCACAAACGGCAGAGTGGAAGATTTGAAGATCGCAAATGATATAATGGCAGGCAGAAAGGTCAATAAAAACCTAAGGGTGATTATTATTCCCGCAACCCAAAAAATTTATCTCGAGGCTTTAGAGAAAGGATTTATTGAAAACTTTATCAAAGCAGGTTGCGTAGTGAGCACTCCAACATGCGGCCCATGCCTTGGCGGACATATGGGAATTCTTGCGCAAGGGGAAAAAGCATTGTCGACAACCAACAGGAATTTTGTGGGTAGGATGGGGCACCCTAAAAGCGAGGTTTATCTTTCCGGCCCAGCCGTGGCTGCTGCGACTGCATTGACAGGTAAAATCAGTGTACCCGAAAACTAAGATTTGTGCTAATTTTTTTATATCAAAGGAGAGAAATGATTATTAAAGATAAATCGATAAAATATGGAAGCAACGTCGATACCGATGTTATTATTCCTGCAAGATATTTGAATACAAGCTCGGAAAGCGAACTTGCCATTCATTGTTTTGAAGATCTGGACAAGGATTTTTTTAATAAATCGAAAAACAGAAAAATAATTATCGCAGGTGAAAATTTTGGATGCGGTTCTTCCAGGGAGCATGCTCCCATTTCGATAAAAGCAAGCGGTATCAAACTTATAATTGCAGAATCATTTGCAAGAATATTTTTTAGAAATGCAATAAATATCGGATTGCCTGTGATTATACATCCAGAAGCAGCAAAAAATATTGAAGACGGGGATGATCTTGAAGTCGATTTCGATACGGGAATAATTCGAGATATAACCTTACGGAAAGAATTTAAAACGAATCCATTTCCTGAGTTCATACAAAAGCTTATAAAAAGCGGCGGTTATGTTAATTTTGTTAAATCAGAGATATCCAAGGAGAATTGATGAAAAATATAATGGTTTTGCCTGGTGATGGAATAGGTCCCGAAATAATAAATGAAGCCATAAAAATATTGGATTTTTTGACTTTAAGATATGATTTGAAAATTAATTACGAGTATGGAGATATAGGAGGAATCGCGATAGATAAGTATGGTATTCCGATCAAAGATGAAACTATCGAAAAATGTAAAAATTCAAATGCAGTTTTATTGGGAGCTGTAGGTGGTCCAAAATGGGATACTACTTTGCCCGGTAAGCCAAGACCCGAAGATGCATTGCTTAAAGTGAGAAAAGACCTGGATCTTTTCGCAAATTTAAGACCTGTCAAAATCTACAAATCGCTTATATCTTCGTCGACACTAAAAGAAGAAGTCTTAAGCGGAGTGGACATACTTGTTTTGAGGGAACTGACAGGAGGCATTTATTTTGGGGAAAAGAAAAGGTCGTCGGACGAAAAAGGTGAGTATGCTTACGATATAGAAAAATATTATACTTATGAGGTCGAAAGAATTGCAAGGCTTGGATTTAAAACAGCCAAAATCAGGAAGGGGAAGGTAACTTCCGTAGACAAAGCAAACATTCTTGAAAGCTCCAGACTTTGGAGGGAAATTGTAAATAATGTTCACAAAGAGTATGAGGATATTGAATTAAATCATATGTATGTCGATAATACATCAATGCAGCTTATCCGAAATCCTAAGCAGTTTGACGTAATACTGACATCAAATATGTTCGGAGACATTTTAAGCGACGAAACTGCAATGATTTCAGGTTCGATAGGTCTTCTTCCAAGTGCGTCGCTAAGAGAAGATAGCCTGGGTATGTATGAACCAATTCATGGTAGTGCACCAGATATTCAAGGGCAAGGTAAAGCAAATCCGATTGCACAGATATTGTCATTGGCAATGCTTTTAAGGTATAGTCTTAATTTAGCTTTGCAAGCCGATATTATAGAAAAAGCTGTCGATACTGTTCTTGAAAAAGGTTACAGGACGGCTGATATTTATGATGACGATAAAAAGTTAGTTTCCACAAACGATATGGGCAACTTAATTGTAAATGAAATTAAAATTATTTGCTTAAATAATTAGGAGTCAAGATGTCTGATAAAATATACATATATGATACAACTTTAAGAGACGGCACGCAGGGAGAAAGTATTTCGCTATCTGTCAGAGACAAGCTTCAAATAATCGAAAAATTAGACGACATTGGGATCGATTACATCGAAGTTGGTTTTCCGGCATCCAACCCCAAAGACGAGGAACTTTTCGAAACATTGAAAGCCAGAAAATATAACCACTCAAAAATTGTTGCGTTTGGCAGGACCAAATATAAAAATGTTGCGGTACAAGACGATGAGAATATCAGGTTGCTTATTGATTCAAAAGCAGACTCAGTGTGCATATTCGGAAAATCTTCATCGTTTCATGTTGAAAAAGTTATTGAAACTACGCTCGCGCACAATCTTGAAATGATTTTTGACTCTGTGCAATATTTGAAAAAGAATGTAAAAGAAGTGATATTTGACGGGGAACATTTTTTTGATGGCTTCAGACAAAATTCTGAATATGCAATGAAAACTTTAAAGACGGCGGCAGATGCAGGAGCAGATTTTATCGTGTTATGTGATACAAATGGCGGTTTTCTTCCAACGGAAATAGAAAATATCATTGCAAAGATAAGAAAAGAAATAAAAGTTCCCTTGGGAATCCATTTTCACAACGATGGTGGTTGTGCCGTGGCTAATTCTATAATCTCAGTAGAATGCGGAGCAATTATGGTACAAGGGACAATTAATGGTTACGGCGAAAGGTCAGGCAATGCCGATTTGTGTCAGATAATCCCAAATTTACAAATCAAGCTTGACAAACAATGTCTTAAAGATTCGGACAGTATCAAAAATTTAACAAGCCTTTCAAGATTCGTAGCTGAATTGGCAAATCAAATTCCGCTCAGCCATCAACCCTTCGTAGGAGTAAGTGCTTTTGCTCATAAAGGGGGAATGCATGTAAGCGGAATAAGCAAATTTACGACTGCATTTGAACATATTCCACCTGAATCGGTAGGAAATAAAAGAAGAATACTTATAAGCGAACTTTCGGGAAAAAAATCCATAGTCATAAAAGCGAAAGAATTTGGCATAGATTTGGAAAATAACTCTAAAAAGGTAGGCGAAATACTCGAGAAAATTCAGATGTTGGAGCATAAAGGCTATCAGTTCGAAGCTGCTGATGCCAGTTTCGAATTGCTTGTAAAGGATGTTGCAGGAGAAAAAAAGAATTATTTTACTCTGGAAAGTTTCAGAGTGCTTAATGAAAAAAAAGAAAATGGCGAAATGCTTTCAGAAGCCACTGTAAAAATTCTTATAAATAAGGAAAGAATCATCGAAACAGGTGAAGGCGTGGGTCCTGTCAATGCTCTTGATATGGCTCTCAGAAAAGCTTTGACAAGGTTTTATCCTAAACTTAAAAAAATAAAGTTGACGGATTTCAAGGTAAGGGTGCTAAATGAAAAGAAAGGTACGGGAGATGTAGTAAGAGTATTGATTGAATCCTCCGACGGCGAAAACAGTTGGGGAACCATCGGCGTGTCCGAGAATATAATCGAAGCAAGTTGGCAAGCTTTACAAGACAGTATTATATATGGGTTAAACGAAGTTAGTTAGAATATTAATTAACTGTAAAGATCGATTTTAAAAAAAATATGGAAAATAATTTTGACAATATCATTGAAGAGCTTTTTGAAAGTTTCAAAAAAGAAAAAATATCCAAAGAATTGTTCAAATCCAAAATAAGAGATATTTATTTCGAAGACATAGGATATGCAAAAATAGATCATCATAGAAAATTAAGAAAAGGCTTTCCTGAAGTTATTTACGGTGCAAATAAAACTGCCGTTCAGACTCTTGAAATAGCAAAAAAAATATTGAAATATTCGGATACTTTGTTGATAACCAGAACGAATAAAGAAACATTTAGCTTGTTAAGCAAAGAAATAAGTGATATTTATTTTGTTGAGGATGCAAATATCATTTATACGAAAAGCAGTAAACATGACGATAATTTAACGGACGGGATTTTTATTGTATGTGCCGGAACATCAGATATACCGGTGGCAGAGGAGGCTTATATAACAGCATATTTAATGGGAAACGATGTTAAAAAGATTTATGATGTGGGCATAGCAGGTATTCATAGATTATTAAGTTTTAAGGAAGAGCTACTGAAAGCAAATGTCATAATTGTTGTTGCGGGTATGGAAGGTGCGCTTCCGGGACTTGTAAGTTCGATCGTAAAATGTCCCGTGATAGGCGTCCCTACAAGTATCGGATACGGGACAAATTTCAAGGGCCTGTCATCTTTGCTTACCATGCTTAATTCTTGCAGTCCGGGTCTTGCGATTGTAAATATCGACAACGGCTTTGGTGCAGGCTATTTATCTGGTATTATAAATAATAAAATCAAAGGCAAAGCATAACATTTAAAACAACATATTCATGTATAAAATAATGTTTATTGCGTTAATCGTGTTTTAAAGTATTTTTTAATGTGTAATTTGTATTACCTCTTTTAAGGAAATGTACAGGGTGGTTTTTTAAAAAATGAGTATCAACAATTTTGTTCATCTTCATGTTCATAGCGAATACTCACTTCTTGACGGTGCTGTCCGTATAAAAGATTTAATAAAAAAAGTTCAGGAATTCGGTATGCCTGCGGTAGCTTTGACAGATCATGGAGTTATGTACGGAATAATAGAATTTTATAATGCGGCAAAAAAAGCACAAATAAAACCGTTGCTTGGCTGCGAGGTTTACCTTGCTCCAAATGGCAGGTTGGATAAGCAAATAAGGAAAAACAATGGCGATGATAATTTTTATCATCTTACTTTGATTGCCGAAAATATCAAAGGTTACAAGAATTTAATGAAATTGGTCAGTCTGGGTTTTTTGGAAGGCTTTTATTACAAGCCAAGAATAGACAAGGAGCTTTTAAGAGAATATGGCCAAGGTCTTATTGCATTAAGCGGCTGCATAAAAGGAGAAATAGCCAGATTATTCCAATCGGGAAAAGCAGACAAAGCAAGAAATGCCTTGGAAGAATATATAGACATATTCGGAAAGGATAATTTTTTTCTGGAAATTCAGGATTCAGGTATTCCCGAGCAAGCGTCAGTAAATAAAAATCTTCTTGAATTATCTTTAAGCAAAAAAATTCCGATGGTTGGCACAAATGACGTTCATTATCTGACAAAGGAAGATAGCTATTATCACGATGTGTTGCTTTGCATACAAATGGGAACCACAATAAACGAAACTAAAAGATTAAAATTTTCGACGCAGGAGTATTATTTAAAAAATTATGGCGATGTTTTAAATATATTCAAAAATTTTCCTGGTGCAGTTGAAAATACCATGGAAATTGCCCAAAGGTGCAATGTCGATCTTAAATTCAATTTAGATCTCATTCCTCCGTTTACAGTCCCTGGCGGTTACACAAAAGATAGCTACCTTGAGAAGCTTTGCACGGATTCCATAAAGAACAAGTATGGAAACATAACCGCAGAAATAAGCTCAAGGT
>JAQUMQ010000104.1 GCA_028718045.1 Actinomycetota bacterium | reverse complement strand
ATAAAATATTTGAATGATTCTGGATTATTAACTAAAATTGAGGAGACTTGCAAAAAAATCAGTCTCCTCAATTAATATACAAAGGTGGTGGTAAAGTGTCCGAGAATAATGAGATAATTCTAAAAATGGAAAATATCACCAAAACCTTTCCTGGTGTCGTAGCTTTGGAGGATGTTTCAATAGAGCTTCACAAGGGAGAAGTTTTAGGAATATTAGGTGAAAATGGTGCAGGTAAGTCAACTTTAATTAAAATACTTGCAGGAAACTATATTAAAGATTCCGGTTCCATTTATGTAGATGGAAGAAGATTTGAAATCAGAAATCCGTCTGAAGCTATGTCTTCGGGCATAAGAGTAATTTATCAGGAATTAAACACTTTAAATAATTTGACTGTTGCGGAAAACATATTCATCGGCGAGCAGCTTGTTAAAGGTCCGTTTAAAATTGTCGACTGGAAATCCATGAATAAAAAGGCTACGGAGATACTGGAAAGCTTAAATGTAAAACTAAATCCAAATTCAGTAATAGGCGATTTAAGTATTTCAGAAAAACAGGTAGTCGAAATTGCAAAGGCGATTTCAAAAGATGCAAAAATTCTTGTTATGGACGAACCCACAGCTGCCTTAAGCGAAGAAGATACTCAATCTTTGTTTAAAATAATAAGAACTTTAAAGAAACGAGGGGTTTCGATAATTTATATTTCTCATAGGCTGAAAGAAATTTTTGAAATAACTGACAGAGTAACGGTCCTAAGAGATGGTAAAAAAGTTAAATCCTTAAATACCAAAGATACAGATGCAAATGAGCTTGTCACATTAATGGTCGGCAGAGATATAAAGGAAATGTATCCAAAAAGAGAAGTGCCTATAGGCGAAGTTGTTATGGAGGTAAAAAATTTATCGGCAGATGGTTTTAGCGATATCAGCTTCGAATTAAGAAAAGGAGAAATACTGGGAATATTCGGGCTTTTGGGTTCCGGAAGGACATCTCTCGTCAAAGCTTTATTTGGGGCAAATAAGATAAAAAGCGGAGAGATAACTATTAAAGGGAAGACAGTAAACATGAAAAGCCCTAGAGTAGCCAGAGACGAAAAAATAGGCCTTGTTCCGTTGGATCGAAAGGTCGAAGGACTTGCATTGGCTTTGGGTGTCAAAGAAAATATTACTCTTGCAAATATCAAAGATCTGGGGAAAGGATTTTTAATCAAAAAAGCGCTTGAAAATAGGAAAGCGGAAAAATGGGTAAAAGAAATGGATATCAAAACTCCTACGATAGATCAAGAAATCAACAGCCTTTCGGGTGGCAATCAGCAAAAAGTGGTACTTGCAAAATGGCTTGAAAGCGGCTCTAAGATAATAATATTAAACGAACCGACTCGCGGTATAGATGTTGGTGCAAAAATCGAAATATATAAGCTTATGCAAAATTTATGTGAGATAGGTTCGGCGGTAATAATGATAAGTTCGGAACTTCCCGAAATTCTTTCTATTGCTGACAGGATTCTGGTAATGAGCAAAGGTAAGTTTACCGCACAGTTTACAAGGGAAGAAGCTACGGAAGAAAAACTGTTACAAACTGCTTGTGTTTAAGGAGGAAAAATGCCTGAAATTAAAGAATATTCATTGGAGCCTAAAAAAAAGGCTAAAATAAACAATACCGGAATATTATTCATTGTTCTTGTAGTTTTGTTTGTATTATTTTCATATATCGGCAGACCTTTCTTCTTTTCGGTTTTAAATTTGGTACCGATGCTTAACAACCTTTCTTTCATAGGTATAATAGCGGCAGTGCTTACGATGGTTATGGTTACAGGCGAACTTGATTTTTCGGTAGGCGGAAATATCGGACTCACGGCTTGTATGGTAGCGCTATTGCTGTCTAAAGGACTTCCGGGCTGGCTGGTCGTTGTGATTGCGTTATGCGGAGGCGCATTAATGGGCGCATTTAACGGTTTTCTGGCAACGGTTATTGGCGTAAACTCCATGATCGCAACAATAGGAACCATGTTTATATGGAGGGGCATTGGTTATACATTGTCCAACGGAGAGTCAATGCTTGCCATCGATCCGGTTGTCGACTATATTGGCAGAGGGTATTTATTTAAGGTAATTCCTTTCCCTATAGTGATATTTGTTATAATTTTCGCAATAACTTATATGGTTATGAATTTATCCAAGTGGGGAAGAAGAATTTATGCTATCGGAACCAATCCCATGGCTTCATATCTGTCCGGAATAAATGTCAAAAAAGTCAAGTTCATAAACTTTCTTTTATGCGGCATTACCGCTTCTCTTGGCGGATTGATTCTCACATCTCTTTCCGCTGTCGGTATGCCTCAGCATGGTCAGCAACTTGAACTTATCATAATTTCCGGGATTGTGCTTGGCGGGACTGCTCTTGGCGGCGGAAAAGGTCAGATACTCGGAACTCTTGCCGGGATACTTATATTGAGTATTTTGTATAATTTTTTAACGATAATGAATGTTTTATATTTTTATATTCAGATTGTCCAAGGATCAGTTCTGATCTTAGTGGTTGCGACATATGAAATAAGGCAGTCGAGGGCTTTAAAAAGAGTATAGGAAATACAAGTTTTAAATTTTGTTTAAATATTTTTAGTTTTTGGAGGTTGTATGGCAAAATCAGAAAAACAATATTCTATGTTTAAAAATTTTTTAAGGACTCCTACGCCAACCTTGATAGGCTTATATATTGTAATGATTATTATTTTTACGATTGCCGATAGAAATTTTCTTACAATTCAAAATTTCAGAGGGATTTTTAATAACTTTGCCGTTTTTGGAATTCTTGCTTCGGGGGTAACCATTGTCATGATAGCAGGAGGCTTCGACCTTTCAATCGGATCGATTGCAGGTCTTGTCGGTATAGTAAGTGCGGTTTTGATGATGGATAGATTTGCTATATCTACTCCGCTTGTTGTTATTATCGCTATTGTTATAGGCTGTATCGTAGGGCTTATAAATGGTTTGATAATCACAAAGATCGGAATAAATCCTATAATTACAACTTTAGGCACTCTTGCAATCGTAAGAGGAATTTGTTATTTCTGGGCAAACTTAAATCCGAGAATCTATAATGTTTTTATTCAGAATTTGGGAAGAAAATTTATACTTAATGCCATTCCTTATACTACGATGTATATTGTGGTATTTTTCATTATTCTTACTCTTATACTTAAGTTTACAAGATTTGGGAGGAATTTATATGCGATAGGCGGAAACGAAACTCTTGCAAGACTTGCAGGTATTCCCGTTGATAGGATAAAAGCAATAACATATGTAATATCCGGTTTTTTTTGTGCAATAGCGGGACTTCTGTTAATTTCGCAACTTGGTTCCGGCAGACCAGAATACGGTACAGGAGCTGAGCTTGAAGTTTTGACAATAGTAGTTCTTGGCGGCGTTACTGTAGGCGGAGGCAAAGGTAATTTCCTTGGAGTATTTGTTGCTCTTGTAATCATACAGACAATTTCAAATGGAATGGTTATGATGGACGTTCCGATATTTTTAAGACAGGTAGTAAAGGGAGCATTGCTGGTCCTGGTAATTTCGATTGATGCCTTAAGAAACAGACGAAATTTGCAGCTTTATTAATTTCACAAAAAAATAATAAATTAAGACAACTGGTTATTAATTTGAGATTGATTAGTTTTATGATCGATTTTTTAAGATTTATTTTAGAAATGTTTCATTTTGCAATAAAATTTATAAAAGCGATTACTTAATTTTACGAACGTTTTATAATTTAGTTGATATGATATCCGTATAATTTTATATTTGATTATAATTTTGATTATAATTTATATAATTTTAAGAGGAGATTTGATGGCTTTTAAAAATTATCTCATTTTTGATTTCGGCGCAAGCAACGGAAGAGCGATAGTTGCAAAATTCGACGGCAACAAATTCAATTTGGAAGTGACTCATCGGTTTGACAATATACCTGTTTATATAACTAGTACTTGGTATTGGGATATACTAAGATTGTTTTCGGAACTAAAAACAGGAATTATGGTTTCGCAGAAAGCTTATAAAGAAATAAAATCTCTTGGAATTGATACTTGGGGTGTTGATTTTGGTTTTATAGATAAAAACGGTCATTTGCTATCAAATCCTCATCATTATAGAGATGATGCAAGAGCAAAAGCTGCCGACGTTGTTCATAGAGATTTCCCACCGGAAAAAATTTTTGAATTAACTGGCGGACTCGTGATGAGCATAATGTCTATTTATCATTTTTACAATTTAAAAACAAATGATGCCACCGAACTGTCTAATGCATATAAATTTTTGATGATGCCGGATTTGTTTAATTATTTTCTTACCGGAAACTGTTTCAACGAATTTACGGATGCTACCACTACTTTAATTTATGACCAAAAAAATAAAAAATGGTCAGATACGATTTTAAATAAACTTGGAATATCCAAAGATTTGTTTCCCGAAATTATACAACCCGGAAGCAAAGTGGGAAATATACAAAAGTCCATATTAGACGAACTCGGTATTTCCAATATCGACGTAATTGCACCTGCATCCCATGATTCCGCTTCTGCGGAAACAGGTATTCCGGTAGCAGACTCCAAGGCGAATTGGGCTTTTGTAAGTATGGGTACCTGGCTAGTACAAGGAATGGAAACTCAAGAACCCGTAATCAACCATGAAGCTTTTAAATCAGGATATGGAAATGAAGGTGGTTGTGAAGGAAGAAACCTTTTTGCGAAAAATATTAATGGTCTTTGGATTATTCAACAATGTATGGAAAAGTGGAGGAAAGACAAAGGCGAAAATATTTTATGGTCGAAAATAGACGAATTGTATCCGTTATCGAAACCTTTTGATTCTTTTATAAATGTCGACGACCCGGTTTTTTTGCCGCCTTCTGCAGATATGCCTAAAGTCATTGCCAAATATTGTGTCGATAAAAAACAAAATATTCCCGAGGGCATAGGGTCTGTTTCAAGATGTTTTTATGAAAGCTTGGTATTTAAAGTCAGATACAATATCGAACAGACGGAAAAGATTACCGGAAAAAAAATAGAGCTGATGCATCTGGTAGGCGGCGGAACGAATAATAAGCTCCTCTGCCAGTGGGTCTCCAACGCCCTGGGAGTAACGGTCGTTGCAGGACCTACCGAAACTACAGCTGTGGGAAATCTTTTGATGCAGTTGAAGGGTACTGGCGAAATCAAGGATGTAAATGAAGGCAGAATGGTTTGCCGCAATTCGTCAAGCATTTTTGTTTATGAGCCTAAAGAAAAAATGACGTGGGATGCGGCTTATGAAAGATATTTAAAAATATTATAGTTAACTTTTTTATTTTCTAAAAGATATTTTGATATTAACAAATATCAATTCAATAACCGTAAAGATAATTTTAAATAAGGTATTTATTGTTTATGATTTCATATTATGTGAATGGATTTTATAATACTATCGTGTTCATTTATATTTAATATCATAATTGTTTTAAAAATTTTGATGTTGAAGATATTGTGTTTATAGGAAAATCATTGTATCGGTATTTTAAAGTTGCGATCACTAAAAAAACGTTTCTATTTATTTTTCGATAATTAATAAAAAGATAATAAATTCGGAAGGTAGAAAATTATGAAGCTTAATGTCGATGCCCATTTATGGTGTTTGGGAGCTTATAAAGAGAGGTATGTCCCAGATGGTTATTATGACGAATTGTCCGTAGAACAACAATTGGATATAATGTCTAAAA
>JAQUMQ010000103.1 GCA_028718045.1 Actinomycetota bacterium | reverse complement strand
TTCCTATTCCTCCTTTGCCATACAATGCAATTTTTTTCAATATGATAACCTCCTCGATGAAAATTATTTTTTTGATAATAAAGTTATAATCAACTAACTTTTTAACTAAAAATATTGATAATTTAATTCACTACTTTGTTTAAATTAACCGTATATTTAATATTAATTATATAAAACTCGCGTTAAAATAATCCAAAAGTTAAGCATACCTAACTTTACAATTATTTTTTATTTTGTCAAGTAAAGATTTTTGATTTTTTATTATTATTTTGTACTTGACAAATTATTCACAGTGTTATAAAGTTAGGCTATATTAACTTTATAACGATGCTTTTACTTTATGATATTTATTATTTAAAGTGGATAAAGAAAAATAGTTATCTTTATCTGAAACAAAAAATATAAAGATAAATGGAAAAAATAATTGAAATTTCAATAGTTTTCATAGCGTTGGTATTATCGGCAGGCTTTTTAATTTGGATTAACGTAAAAAGTATAAAAAATAAATCAGCCTGCACAAATTGTCCTATATACAAAAGCTGTAAAAAAAATAATGATAAAATTGACAAGAAAACGCTATCAAGATTATAAATAAATTAAAATAACTTTCGAACGGAAAGGAATGATTTTGAACGAATCAGGCTCTGAATCAGGCTCTTTAAGTTTGGCTTTGGAAGATTACCTGGAGGCAATGTTAAATATCCACGACAGCGAAAAAATAATAAGAGTTTCGGACATAGCGAAAAAATTAAATATATCCAAAGCAAGCGTATCGCAAACGATAGCCAAGCTTAAAAAACTTGGTTTGGTCAACCAAGAAAGCTATAATCCCGTAACTTTGACATTTACGGGGATGGAGACCGCAAAAAAAATAAGAAACAGGCATACGCTTATCAAAAGATTTCTTACGGAAATTTTAGATGTCGACAGTAAAATTGCGGAGAAAGACGCATGTCTTATGGAGCATGTTCTAAGCAGGACGACCATCAATAAAATATCAGAGCTTCTAGAAAAAACCGAAAAACTAAATGATGATAATTATTTTGAAAAAGTAAATATAAATTCAAAAGAAAGAGAAATCATGGAGACGGTAAAAATTAAAACTTTAAAAGAGTTGGGTAAGGGCAGGAAAGGCAAAATAGTCAAAGTAACGGCTAAGAGCATGATAAGAAAAAGATTTTTGGAGATGGGTGTTACAAGTGGAAGCGAAATAGAAATTATAGGGGTTGCACCACTCGGGGATCCTATCGAAGTATTGATAAAAGGTTACAAATTAAGCTTAAGAAAGTCGGAAGCCGCGGATATATTCGTGGAAGAAGTAGCAGGATAAAAAAGTCGAGAGTCATTAAATTTTTTTTATATAAAAAGTTAGGTTAGATTAACTTATCGGAGGTTAAATTGGATACAACAAACAACCAAAAAAATTTTACTATTGCTCTTATAGGGAATCCGAATTCGGGCAAGACAGTCGTTTTCAACAATCTTACGGGCTCAAGGCAGCATGTGGGAAACTGGCCGGGAGTTACCGTCGAAAAAAAAGAAGGAAAGTTATTTTATAAAAAAAGACAGATAAACATTGTCGATTTGCCCGGTATTTACAGCCTCGACGCACATTCGGAAGACGAAAGGGTTGCCAGGGATTATCTTGTATTTAGCAAACCTGACGTTGTAATAAATATTATTGATTCAAGCAATCTCGAACGCAATCTTTATCTGACAACCCAACTTTTGGAAATGGGGATGAACGTAGTAATTGCTCTTAATATGTATGATGAATGCAATGCCAGAAAAATTAAGATCGATATAAAGAAGTTAAACGATATCTTAAAAGTACCTATAGTGGCTACGACAGCCACAAAGAAAATAGGGATGAAAGAACTTTTATCCAAAACTTATGAAGCTGCCGTTAATTCCGATGGTTCCACCGGATGCTCTCTGGATGTTAAATATAACAGAGAATTGGAAAGCGGCCTAGACGTGATGGAAAATATGGTAAAAGATTATCTGCCAAATGAGGATGGTTATCCCGCAAGATGGATTGCTCTTAAACTAATCGAAGATGAATTAAAAATGGTAAGGCAGTTAGCAAAAAACTTACCGGAAATAATAATCAACAAGAAAAAGGAAATTGTGGATAATATCGAAAATTCTTGCGGAGAGGATGTTTATTCATTGATTGCTGAAAACCGTTATGATTTTATTAAAAAGATTATAACCGAGATAATAATTCGCGACACGAAAGAGTCGCCGACCTCAGTTTCCGATAAAATAGACAGGGTCATAACCAATAGGTTTCTTGGCATCCCAATCTTCCTGATAATAATGTATTGCGTATTTACTTTGACATTCAAACTCGGAGATCCGATTGTAGGATGGATAGAAACTTTTTTTGGGTGGCTTAGTGAAGTTATTTCGACAGGGTTGGCAAACATAAATGCTCCGGAATTGCTGACATCGTTGATCACGGAAGGAATAATAGGCGGATTAGGCTCCGTTCTTGTATTTCTTCCCAACATCCTTTTATTATTTTTGGCAATATCTTTGCTGGAAGACAGCGGATATATGGCTAGGGCTGCATATGTAATTGACAGATTCATGCAAGTACTGGGTCTTCACGGGAAAGCGTTTATCCCTCTTCTGATAGGATTTGGCTGCAATGTTCCGGGTGTCATGGCAACAAGAACTCTCGAAAACAAGAAAGACAGGATGACGACTATTTTGATCAATCCTTTAATGTCTTGTTCGGCTAGACTACCTGTTTATATTTTGTTTGCCAGTGCTTTTTTTAAAGGAAAACAGTCATTGATTGTCTTTTCCCTTTATATATTGGGGATACTGCTGGCAATAATGATGGCTTTTATACTTAAACGCTTTGTTTTTAAGGGCGAGAACTCTTTTTTCATAATGGAACTGCCTCCTTACAGAGTTCCTACCATAAAAAGCACCTTGATACATATGTGGGAAAGAAGCAGTTCTTTTATAAAAAAAGCGGGAACTATAATAGTAATTGCCGTGATTTTGATATGGGCTTTGTCGAATCTTCCTGTTGGAGTCGAATATGCCAGCAAAGACAGTTTGATAGGGAAAATAGGAACATTTGTCGCTCCTGTCTTTAAGCCTGCCGGATTTGGAAATTGGGAAGCTGCCGTAGCTTTGGTTTTTGGAATTCTCGCAAAAGAGGTTGTCGTGGGCACTCTTGGTGTGATATATGGCGTAGACGAAGCCGGATTGGTCGGAGCTATTTCACAGCACTGGAATCCTATTTCTGCTTATTCTTTCATGATCATGACTTTGATTTATATACCATGCATTGCCGTAATAGGGGCAATAAAGAGGGAAACGAATTCCTGGGGTTGGACACTTTTTGCTGTAGGATACAGCCTTGTTTTGGGATGGGTAGTTTCCGTTTTATTTTATCAGATAGCAAATCTTTTTGTTCGTTAAAATAAGACATGTGGCAAAAGACATCTGTCGGCTTACGGTATATGTAACGGGAAAAGCTTATAAGACAAAAAGTTAAATACTAAGTAAAATAAAGTAAAACCCTATAAAAAACAAAGCAAGCACAGGTATTTTTCTCTATGAATTTATAGTATAATTAATATTCTTAATCTGCCGGTAAGTTTTTCTTTTTTAATTCATAAGAGGTGAGCGCTACGACATTACAACAATTAAGATATGTAATCGAAATTGCCAACTGTGGTTCGATAAACGAAGCAGCAAAAAAACTTTTTATATCTCAGCCAAGTCTTTCCAACGCTCTTAAAGAGCTTGAGGATGATTTGGGCATCATAATATTCGAAAGAACGAACAAGGGCGTAAGTTTATCTTTGGATGGCGTGGAATTTATTGGCTATGCACGTCAGGTAGTGGAGCAGGCAGATTTGATGGAGAGTCGTTACAGCGAAATTAAATCAAAATCGATACATTTTTCGGTCTCGACACAACATTATTCTTTTGCTGCCAAAGCGTTTACAAGGCTTGTAAAGCAAAGCGATCTTTCCGAATATGAATTCAGCTTGAAAGAAACAAAAACTCATGAAATCATCGATAATGTAAAAACATTGCGAAGCGATATAGGAATTCTTTATATAAATGAAGTAAATTCAAAGGTAATGAACAAGATATTCAGCGACAACAGTTTAAAGTTTACGCCTTTGTTCAATGCAAGCCCGCATGTTTTAATAAGAGCGGGTCATCTTATTGCAGGTAAAAAAGCCGTATTGCTTGAAGATATGCAAAGGTTTCCTTATATAGCTTTTGACCAGGGGGAAAATAATTCATTTTACTTTTCGGAAGAAGCGTTAAATATTTTACGAAAGGTAAAAGGAATAAAAGTAAGCGATAGGGCGACATTACTTGATTTACTGGCGAATACTGACGGTTTTACGATAAGCGCCAAAGGCGGAATTTCCGATTTGAAAGACGAAAGGTTTAAATCAATACCTATCGAAGCCAATCAAATATTTACGGTGGGATGGATTTCCCATAAAAATATATCGCTTAGCGATATTGCAAAAAAATATATATTCATATTAAATGATCTCATTTCGGAAGACTATTTCGATTTGGATTTTTATCTGTTGTAAAAGCAGAGGTAAGACATGGCAAAAAAATTAATTGGAAAAAAAAGAAAGATACCGCCATTTCGTTACGATATTGTGGGCAGTTTTCTTCGCAGTGATTCAATAAAAACGGCAAGTGCTCAGTACAGAAGCGGAAAAATCACTGCAAGCCAACTTGCTGATATCGAAGATAACGAAATAGCAAAACTGGTAGAAAAACAAAAAGAGCTTGGGCTTAAGGCAGTTACCGACGGTGAGCTTCGTCGTTCTTGGTGGCATCTTGATTTTTTTCTGGAAATAGAGGGCACTCAAAAAATAAGACTGGACCGGCAAATGGATTTGCAGGGGATAGGGACCAAACCCGAAACATTCAAGATTGTCGGTAAAATAAGGTTTAAAAATCATCCGATGGTGGAGCATTTTAAGTATCTTAAAAATATTTCCGGCAAGTGTGTGCCCAAATTTACAATCCCATCTCCGGCTCTTTTTCATTTTGTTCAAAGTTCCAACAAAAATCATGTTTACAGACATAACGAAGATTTGCTGAATGATATCATTGCTGTTTATAAGGATGCAATTAAAGCATTTTATGATGCAGGATGCCGTTATCTTCAATTTGACGATACTTCGTGGGGAACATTGTGCAGCAAGAGGCATAGAGATTATTTTAAGACCAAAGGAATCGATCCTGACTTGCTTGCCAATGATTATGTGAGGCTGATTAATGAAAGCATAGCAGACCGTCCAAGCGATATGACTGTCGTGCTTCATATATGCCGTGGTAATTTACGTTCCACATGGTTTGCTTCCGGAGGATATGATCCGATAGCTCAGATTTTGTTTCCAAATGCCAGAATAGACGGTTTCTTTCTTGAATTTGATGACGAACGTTCCGGCGACTTCAAACCGTTGCAATTTGTCAGAGATCAGATTGTCGTTCTAGGGCTTGTAAGCACAAAGCATGGCGGATTGGAAAACAAGGAAAAGCTCAAAGCCCGCATAACTGAAGCTGCCAGGTATGTAAGCATAGAAAAGCTTTGCCTGAGCCCTCAATGCGGTTTTGCATCCACTGAAGAAGGAAACATGCTGACAGAGGAAGAACAATGGGATAAGGTTCGCCTTGTCATTGAAACAGCCGGCGAGATCTGGATAAGATGAAATGAGCCCAAGTAAAGCTAATAATTAATTTATATAGAAATAAGCTATAACAGAT
>JAQUMQ010000102.1 GCA_028718045.1 Actinomycetota bacterium | reverse complement strand
CCATGGGAATAGTAACACGTATCATGTCAATAGGTGCATTTGTAGTATTCGGGTATATGAAAGGATTTCAGCCTGTTGCCGGATATAATTTCGGAGCTAAAAACTATAATCGTGTTAGCGAAGCCATAAAGGTTTCTTTGAAGTGGGCAACATGGTTTTGCGGAATCATTTCGATAATGATAATCGCCTTTCCCGGTGCTATTGTCTCACTTTTTAGCAAGAATGACGCAACGTTGATTGAGATAGGAAGCAGGGCTTTAAGAGTCAGCGGAATAATGTTTTTATTTTTTGGTTTTCAAATGGTATATGCAGCACTTTTTCTTGCTCTTGGCAAGGGAAAAGAGGGAGGATTACTTAGCATTAGTCGTCAAGGATTGTTTTTTGTTCCCGCAATTTTAATTATGCCTTTAATATTTGGAATAAACGGGATTATATATGCACAACCGGTTGCAGATCTTTTTACTGTTATTTTAACAGCTTTTTTTGCTATAACTTTGAGCAAAAAGCTAAAAGCTTTGAACAAACAGCAAGATCGACCTTGTTAAATCATGGCATTTTGATTTAATCAAATTTTTAAATATCTACTGAAATATTTTCAAATATTTTTAATGATTTTATAAAAGTATTTCATCAGAAAAGAGGTATGAATAGGAATATTTGGGCAAAAATATTTTTAAAGTCATAGCATATTTAAAAAGCAATATAGTATTTTCCTTGTATTTTACGGAGGATTCAGGTCGAAAAGCTGACGGTAATGATTCCGGTAATTAGGTAGAGATGCTAGTTATTAACCAATTTATTACAAAAAGTAAATAATTCATATATAGATATATTAAATGGTGCTCTTGCCGACAAAACCATAACTATAATTGCAGGTTCAGACAATATTATTTTTATACCGGAATTTTGCTTCTAATATACTTGCCTTACTAAACCTCTTACGATTTATTTTTAATTTAAATATTTGAGTAGTATGAATAAATTAATTTTTTAAAACACTCATTTATATTTTTAAATTAAAATTTTTAAAAATATGACAGTTTCACAGCTTTTTGAGTCTGTAAATAGTTTTGTGTTTTTCCCTAAATTTATATAAACCATGAATAAAAAATAATACTGCTTTCTAAATTTTTCTTACCCAGCTCATATATGAGCCATTCAAATTTTTCACATTGTTAAAGCCTAAATTTTTAAGAATTCTGTACGCAAGATAACTTCTATAACTAGAAGCACAATGAACTATGATTTCATCATCTTTATAAAGATCGTCAAGGTTTTGCCTGAAATCATCTATTGGTATTAAAATGGCACCTTCGATATGTCCACGTTCATATTCTTTTTTGGACCTGACATCAATAATTTTAATTTTTTCTTTATTCTTTATTTTTTCCTCTAACTCATCTACATCAATAAATTCTACTTCTTGTTTTTTTATATTTTCACCAATCATTCCAATAATATTTATAGAATCTTTGGCGGCTCCAAACTCAGGATGATAACCTAAATCAACTGAAGCAAGATCCCATATTTTCATTTTATTTTTGATTGCTAATGAAAAGATATCTGCCTTCTTATCAACCATGTTTTTCCCTATTGCTTCAAATCCAAAGATAGTCCCTTTAACCTTATCATATACAATAAGCATATGAATCAGACTTGCACCAGGGTAATACCCCGAATGAGATAAATAGTGCAATTCAAGTTTAGCTGCATTTTGATTTAAAGCCCTTAATTCTTTATAACTAATACCAGTTTTAGCAATTGTTAGATCAAGCACCTTTATTAAAATAGTTACAAAATCCAAATTAAATTTATTTTTTCCACCTGCCGCATTATACCCTGCAATTCTTCCTTGCCTATTTGCAATCGATGCAAGATTATAAGATTTTAGTTCCCCGGTAATTTCTTCTTTGCACTCACAACAATCGCCAGCTGAATAAATATCTTTAAAATTTGTCTGCATGAACTCGTTTACGGAAATTGCGCCTGAAGAACCAATTTTAATTCCAGAATTTTTAGCAAGTTCTATGTCGGGTTTGGTACCTATTCCAATAAATACAAAATCCGTATCCATATGTTTACCCTTGACTGTCTTAACTGAATTTATAGTATTTTTGGTTTCTTTAGAGTTATCGTTACTCTCCGTTGTTATCAATTCAACAATTTCGTCTTCCTTTATTATTTTGACATTCTTATCCAGGAGATAATTCTCTAGATATTTTACTATTTGATAATCAAACATCGGAAGTAATTGACCGGTTTTTTCGATTATTTTAACTCTAATTTCTTTTGCCATTATTGCTTCAAGAAGCTCTAACCCTATGAATCCTCCTCCAATTAAAATAGCAGACGTTGGGGTATGAGTATTTTGACTTCCATGACTATCGGTAAAATCAGCTTTATCAGTGATAGTATTTATATAATTCTTAAGTTTTACAGCATCATCTATTGTTTTTAATGTAAAAACATTGGCAGAATCGATTCCTCTGATGTTTAATTTAAGTGGAATTGAACCAGTAGATATAATTAATTTATCAAAATTTTCATAAAACTCGCTACACGTTTTTAAATTTCTTATTTTGAGCTGTTTTTTTATTGGATCAATATTTAATACCTCATGCATTACATTAACTTTTATATTATATCTTTTTTCGAATCCTTCCACAGTGTTTATTATTAGAGAATCGAGTTTTGAAATTTTTTCCGCAATATAATAAGGAAGCCCGCATGTCCCATATGAAATAAAATTATCTTTTTCGTATATTATTATTTCAGAATCTTCTGAATATCTTCTTGCTTTCACTGCGGCAGAAGTACCGGCAGCAATACCGCCTATTATGACAATTCTTGTGTTTTTATTTTTATCTTTAATAGTATTTTTAAGTAATCTCATAGTTAATGTTATATTAATAAATATAATATTTATAAAAAGTACGTAAATAATACTTAATTTTATAAATTTATAGACTCATGAGATTTAATATCAACTTATTTATATTTGATTAATAATGCTCAGAATTCCTATATTTCTATAAAACTAGTCTTTTAAAAACTTATTTTCATTCACTTTTTTAGCGATATTTCTAAACCTATGGATTTTTATTGCTTTTCAAGCCCACAATGGTTAAAAATTAAATATGCTAATATTTTGATATAATCAATTACTTCCTCTACCTCTACATATTCATTAGGTCTATGCGCTTGTTCTAGTTTTCCGGGCCCAAATATTATAGCAGGTATCGAACTATACAAATTAAATATCATTGCATCACAAGAACTTTCGAATCCATATTTTAACGGATCATTGCCAGTAACATTTTTATACCCGTTTTCTATAACATTTACGATTTCTAAATCACTTTTTACACTTGTCGGATGAATTGGCCTAAATTTTAATTTTTCTAATTTAATCTTATTTTTACTAAGAAAATCATCTTTTAAAGATTCTTCTTTAACAAAATTTTCAAATCTTTCGGTAACCTCTGTCATATTCTCTCCAGGTAAAGCATCAACTACGAAATCAGCTGTAGCTTCATTCGGAACTGCAAACAAATTTGAGGACCCAACACTTAGGTAATAAATATCATCGACCAGTACAGGAATTGGATAACCTGCCTTTAAGCCATATAAATCATGATCAATACACTCTTTATATCTAATATCTTGGAATTTTTTCAGAATATCTTTAATTTTAATTAATTTATCTAAGGCACTTACTCCTTCCCACCACATACTTTGATGTGTTCCTACCCCTGGTACTACCAGTCTATAAAAAGTGTTTCCTTTTGTTCCTAATCCTATTCTTAAATCTGTAGGTTCGGGAACTAAAGCAGCATCGGCGGTATATCCTCTAAGAATGCAACTTAACGACCCATTTAACCAACCTAACTCTTCAGCCACAACGCTTTCAAATATCAAATCTCCGCAAACACTAAATTTATTTTTTTTCAACAGACCAATTAGTGCTGCACTTGCTCCGACTGCACCTTTCATGTCCGCAGCACCCCTAGCGTATAGACGCCCATCTTTAACAATGGCACTATAAGGAGGCGTATCCCATTTCTCAACCGGGCCTGCCTCAACTGTATCTATATGACCATTAACGATTAATGACCTGCCTTTACCATTACCTTTCCATGTAGCAACAATATTTGGTCTATTTTCATAAGTATCACCAGGCCACCAACCTGGATGCTCCTGGATATTTTTAATGTCTGTGGGTAAAAACATATCTACTTCTAGCCCTAAATTCTTGAAATAAGATTCCAAGAATTTTTGAGCTTCAAGCTCATTGCCTCCAACACCTAATGTTTCAGATGGTATTTTTAGAACATCTTTTATAAAATTTATCAAATTTTCTTTTTCCGAATCTATAAGAGACCAAATTTCATTTATAACATTTTTATTTCTGTTTTCCATTTTCACTCTCTTCCAGACAATAATATTTTAATTAACTTTTAATTATTTTTGATATTTTTTTCAATAAACAGAACATAAAGAAACGGATTTATTGTTTTTTTAAAGTTATGTTCCTCGTTTAATACCAAATGAAACCGATAATATTATAATAATGCCTCTTGCGATAATTTGTTGGTCTACAGATAATCCCAATAAAAGTATCCCGTTATTTATCATAATAAGTATAAAAGCGCCTATTGCTCCTCCAATTACAGTTCCTTTTCCACCAGATAGACTTGTACCACCGATAACTGCTGATGCAATTACTATCATTGCATCGTCCTGTCCTAAAGTATATCTTGCCCCTTGTAAACGTCCTGCATAAATTAAAGCCGCTAATGCTGCCAGTACACCAGAAATTACTAATGCCGCAATTTTCATATTATCTGTTTTTATACCAGTATATTTAGCTGCTAAAATATTACCGCCGGTAGCTGTTATCTTCCTTCCAAAAGGTGTTTTTGTTAAAATAAGATGTCCGATTACCGCTACTAATACGGTCCATAAAAATATTACTGGGATTTTTCCCAAAGTGCCTAAGCCAAATAGAAAAATAAAAGCTTTATTTGTTACGGGTATAGGTTTTATGTCTGAGATCCATCTTGCTAGACCTAACAATATGCTCATCATCCCTAGTGTTACTAAAAAAGAGGGAATTTTTACTTTAGTTACTAACAATCCATTTATCAATCCTATAAGCAAACCTAATAAAACAGCACTTAATATTGAGATATAAATATTAAAATCCCTTAGCAAAATAGCAGAAACTATGGAACAAAGTGAAACAGTTGACCCTATAGATAAATCAATTTCACCCGTACATAACACAAATACCATACCAGTTGCCATAATAGCTATAGTTGACGTTTGTCTGGTAATGTTCATCAAATTTTGAAAAGTTAAAAATCCCCTATTAAATAATACAACTGCAAACAATATAAAAATCCCAAAAAAAATAAAATAAATAACATAATCTACTATATTAAACGAAATTGCCTTTTTGTTTATTTCTTTCACATTCATACTTTTTTACTCCTTTATAATACTATAACAAGCAAGTATCACGATAAGCATTATTAAAGCAACTTAAGCAAATCTTCCTCATTCATTTTCTTTATGTCTGCATGACCGATTTCTGTCTTTATCTTTCCATCTTTTAAAATTAATATACGATCACAATTTTCTAGTAGCTCTGATAATTCAGAAGAAACTAGGATTACTCCTTTGCCAGACTCCGAAAAATCGCTTATTGATTTAAAAATATCAATTTTCGAATTGATATCTATTCCGGCACAAGGATCATCCAATAATAGTATTTTTAATTCATT
>JAQUMQ010000101.1 GCA_028718045.1 Actinomycetota bacterium | reverse complement strand
CTACTGCTATATCGGTATTCGAAACCGGAGCTACCTGAAATTCTTCGAAAGTCCTCCAGTAGAATCTTTCGACATTTATCGTCATACCAATTGAAAATGCGGTATTCATACCGTTCATGGCAATCAACCCTGCAAGCATGTACAAGCCATAAGGATATCCGTTTATACTGGTATTGCTCCCCAATCCCCATCCGAAAGCAAGAAAAAACAGCAAAGGACTTAAAATCATTCCGGTCAAAGAGCGTGCTACATGTTTTTTCTCTCTGATCAAATCCCTGTATATAATTGCCCAAATTCCTTTTGCGCTCAATCTTTTACCCTTCTTCCTGTTTTATTTAAAAATACATCCTCAAGATTTGTTTCTCTTACCATGATTTTCCCCTCCATTTTGCTTCCGGCTTCCAGAGCTTCCTCTCTTGAACCAAAAAAATACGTAGTATAATCATCATGATTAAACACATCAAGCGCAATGGCGCCCACTTTTTTGATAAGATTTTCGGGACTGCCGATTTCTATAAGGTTGCCTTCATTTATTATCGCAACCCTATTGCACAACTGTTCTGCCTCTTCTATGTAATGGGTGGTTAAAAATATGGTCTTGTTTTCGGAATTGATTTTAACCATAACATCCCAGATCTTTCTCTTACTGTGAGCGTCAAGCCCGACAGTAGGCTCATCAAGAAACAAAATTTCGGGTTCGTGAAGCAGGGCTCTTGCAATCATTAGTTTTCTTTGCATCCCACCGGAAATTTTTCCGACCAGCACATTTATTTTATCCGTCATTTCTATATAATCGAGAAGATAATCTATTCTTTCCAAGACTTTTTTCTTTTTCATATTGTGCAGCATGCCATGGACTACCAGATTTTCTTTGCATGTCAGCTCCATATCAAGGTTTATATATTGGCTCACAACGCCGATACTGTTTTTTGCTTTTATCGGATTTTTGGATATATCAAAACCATTCAGGAAAACCTGCCCCGAATCAGATTTTGTGGCAGTGGTGATAATTCTTATCGCAGTTGTCTTGCCGGCACCATTAGGTCCCAAAAAACCAAAAAATTCACCTTCGAATATGTTTAAAGTCAGGTTATTTAATGCTATCAAGCTGCCGTATTTTTTGTATAAACTTTTTAAAGATATTGCAATTTTCTCAGTCATTTTTTCCCCGGATTTTATTTTTTAAATCAAGATTCAAGCTCGCCTTCGATTTCCATCATCAATTCTTTCAACTCATCTTTCATCTCTTCCGTAGTATCCCACATGTTTCTCTCGATGGCTTCAAGCAGCCTCTCGGCAATATTGTGAAGGGCATATGGATTATGTTCTTTGAAAAAATCCTGCATTTCCTTATCGAGGGCATATGTCTGAGCAAGAGCATCATACATCCAGTCTTCCATCGTATTGCCCGTTGCATCCCAGCCGAAAGCAATATCCACCATCCTCGAAAAATCTCCGGCTCCTTTAAAACCATGTTTCTTCATGCTCTCAATCCACTTAGGATTTAATACGCGCGCTCTGAATATGTGTTTTGCTTCTTCCTTTACGGTTCTGACTTTTATTCTGTCGGGATCGGATGTATCGCATGAGTATGCCTGTGGATCTTTTCCCGAAAAATGCCTTACGGCGGCAATCATTCCTCCTTGATAAGAATAAAAATCATCGCCGTCCAGGAAATCATATTCTCTCGTGTCTTCGTTTTTTACAACAATCTGAGTCTTTTCCAGCCTTTCCTTAAAAACTTCCGGAATAAATTTGCCGTATTCTTTTTCGGAGTATGCATAAGCACCCCATGTCACATATACTTCCGCCAAATCTTTATCGTCAGTCCATGCCTGAGAATCTATCAAATCACTGACCCCGGCACCATACGTGCCTGGTTTTGAGCCAAAAACTCTGGCGCATGCCATATCCTTGCTTTCTTCGGGCTTTATTTTTCTCTTAATGCAGTTCGCATATGTTTCCTTGAAATGCTTTCTCACGAAATTCATTTCATCAGGTTCATCGAGTTCAACGATTTTTTCCACTGCGTCATTAATCAAAAATATTATATTGGGAAAAGCATCCCTGAGCCCTCCTTCCCTGATAGTAAAGTCAATCCTTGGCCTTTTTAGCTCATCTAAAGGAATGACTTCAAATCCCTTGACTCTTCCGCTTTTATCCTCCCATACGGGTTTTACTCCGATCAAATTAAATATTTCTCCTATATCGTCTCCTTTTGTTCTCATCACCCCTCCGCCCCATATTATCATTCCTATACTTTCGGGATAGCAGCCTTCCTCTTTCAGATATCTTTCGACCAATTCATCCGCAAGCTTTCCTCCTACTTTGAAAGCTTCTCTTGACGGAACGGCTTGAGGATCTATAGAATAAAAGTTCCTTCCGGTTGGCAGAATGTCGGCACATCCTCTTGTAGGGGCACCGGAAGGACCTGGCGGGACAAAGCATCCACTCAAAGCTTCGATGCAGGCGTCATTTTCTTCCGTTGTTCTTGAGAGCTTATCCAGCAATGTCAGACTTATGTATTTAAGCACCTCATATATCTTTTTTGAATCGCAGCCAAAAACTTCGTTTATCGCTCCCCTCGCAACAGCCATGTCGAAGGAATAGTTTAACGATTCGTATCTGGCGATTAACTCAGAAATTTTCAAATTAATTTCATCCAGTAGCACGGCATTTGGTTTGCCCGACAAAGTATTTATTTTGCCTCTGTTTGCAAGAATATCTTCGTAATCAAGATTATATATTTCTGCGACCGCTTCCCTTAAAGACGGGACTGATCCGTTTGCCAGTCTGGTTAGCGCTATGAGCATTTCGCGAAGCGCAGAACCTTCCGGAGCATTACCCATGATATGCAGTCCGTCTCTTATCAAAGTATCCTTTACCTCGCTTATGTATCCGTGTAATTTATCTATGAACTTATCAAAATTATCGAAAGCTTCTTCTTCGCTTATTTTTAAATCGGTATCCAGCTTTGCTTCTAGTGTCTTTGCCCATATTATTTTTTTCTGTGCGGGTATTTTTTTGACATCCATAGCTTTGGCATCGTAATAGTCTTTTAGCATAACTTCTATTTCCGCCATCATTCCATAACTGTCGGCATTATTCATGACCGGTATCAGATGATCTATGATACAGGCATAGCTTCTCCTTTTCGCACATGTACCTTCGCTCGGATTATTTATTATATAAGGATAAATATTCGGCAGATCCAGGATTGCAAGATCGGGATAACAATTTTGCGAAAGAC
This sequence comes from Actinomycetota bacterium, assembly GCA_028718045.1. Taxonomy (GTDB): domain Bacteria; phylum Actinomycetota; class Humimicrobiia; order Humimicrobiales; family Humimicrobiaceae; genus JAMDDL01. The sequence continues at coordinate 2,584 of JAQUMQ010000101.1, read as the reverse complement.
CTATCGCTTTCCCCGGAAGCCATTCAAGCGAACCGTGCTTTCCTACATGTATAACGGCATCGGCTTTAAAAATATCTCTTATCCATCTGTAGTAGCCTAAATATTGCCACGGTGGAGACACATCGGGATCATGATAAATTTTGGCAGGATCTTCAAGGAATCCTCTTCTTGGTTGAACCCCGATAAAAATATTGCCGTTTATAATACCCGGAATGATCATCTTGTCTTTTATTATCATGACTTTTCCGGGGGCTTTACCCCAGTCGCTTGTCATCTTTTCCTTGTTTTCACCGGGTAAGTAATCAAAAAAGTTATCAATCTTGCCGCTATCGACACTGTCTATTGCTCTTTTTAATATTTCGTCTTCGCTGCGCCACCTTAAATCATTGGTTGCACTCTGAAGCAACATTTCCATGAGCTGATCCCCCGTCTGAGGGATTTCATCGATCTTATAACCTTCGTTTTGCAAAATTTTAAGCAGATTGGCAACACTCTTGGTGGAGTCGAGACCAAAAGCCGACGCTATTTGATCGTTTCTTGGAGGGTAATTATGAAAGATGATAGCAACTTTTTTTTCCGAATTAGGTATTTTTGAAAGTTTTGCCCAGTTGATAGCAAGACAGGCTGCCTTTTCCATTCTTTCGGGAATAGGAACAAATTTCGTAATTTTCAATCCCGTAACGGCATCCCTTTCGCTTCTCTCTCTAGTACATACCGGAACGGTAATCAAATCTCCGTCAAATTCCGGCAATGCAATACTCCATATAATATCCATGGGATTTAAGCCTTGCTTGCTTTCGATCCAGTCAGAGTATTCGTTATATGAATTGACTATTTTTATTACAGGTACGTCAAGCTTTCTGAAAAACCACGTACGTTTATAATTATCATCGTTGTTCCTCTCCATCGACTCGACGCCATCACTTCCCATGTCGAATTTGCAAAGAGAAAAAGCCACCAATGACACCAAGCAGTCTATAATCGTATTGCCGTCAAGCTGAAAATAACTGGTAAAAAACCAGACCATATCTTTATCTATATCTTCAGAGCTTGAGCCTACCGATTCAAAGCATGCAAGCACATTTACATTCTTTTTCTCAAACACATCGATAAGGCTATCTATATACGAAGTATTTTTGGTAACCCAATCCCGCTGATAAAAAACAATACCAATGGTAGGTTTTTCGGGATCGATGAACTCATTTACGTATGTCCTCAAATCGGGAAGACAATCAAGCCTGGGATGATATATGCCGAACCTCGGAGGACTATACGGTTCGTCATATCTGACATTTCGTATCCCGTAGTAATCAAGCAAATAAAGAAACAAATTTTTAAAATTTTCTTCACCGCTGTACGCTATGTACTTGAAAATATTCTTATATGCTTCAACGTTTACGGTCGATGTTTTTATAAGATCAGGTCTTATATCAAAACCATAATCAAAAATACAGGTTTGAATATCCTTTTCTTCTGCCAGTTTTAAAAATTCTTCATAATATGGAAAGGAGGTCTCGCCTCCATGAAGATGGATAATGAATAAATTGCCGGAATCAGCCTCTTCCCGTGCCTTGCTCATGGATCCTATATCCATTAAAGTATCGTGGCTGATTAAATTAACACTGATATTTTCTCCATAATTTTCATTAACAAAACTAAGACCTTTTGACAAAGGTAAAATATCGCTGTCGATTACGGTAAAATAAGTTATCTTGAGCATAATGTTCATTACTCCTTATGGATATTATGTTTATCTTTCTATTCCTTCTCTTGCTATTACGCCCTTGGCATAATAATGTTTGACCTCTTTCATTTCGGTCACAAGGTCGGCCATTTCCAATATTTGCGGCGCAACTTTTCTTCCCGTTAAAATAAGTTCGACTTTTTCGGGTTTAAGTTTAATAAGCTCTATTACATCCTCGACTTTAAGCAGGTCGAAATACATTGCCACATTGATTTCATCCATTATGACAACATCATAATTGCCTGAAGTTAATATCTGCCTGATTTCTTTTAAACCATTTTCAGCCATCTCGATATCCGTTTTCGAAGGTTTTTTTCTAATAAAGCATCCGTTGCCATACTGTTTTACGATCACATTATCCTTAAACTTTTCCAAAGCTTTAATCTCATTGTATTTCTTTCCCTTTATGAATTGTGCGATAAAAATTTTCAATCCATATCCGTATGCCCTAAGTGTCAAACCAAGCGCGGCCGTCGTTTTACCCTTGCCATCACCCGTATAAACTTGTATATAACCCTCTTTTAGTCCAGCCATGATAAAACTCCTTTGCTTATAATAAAATTCATATATATAATACTTATAAAGAACCGACCAATCGGATCTGCATACCAATCCTGGATTCTATGTCTGCACCAGACAAAAGAACCGTACACCCAAAATATAATTCAAATCTATATAGCACGAAAATTCAATGCAAGAATCATAAATTTCTCTTTGAGAATTTACGGCTTCAGCGCTCACGGTTGAGTAGCCGTATAAAAACAAAAAACTCCTGGCTTTTCGACAGGAGTTTATTTTTCAATCTTATTTGTTGCCTTGATTATCTCTTGGTGCCAAACG
>JAQUMQ010000100.1 GCA_028718045.1 Actinomycetota bacterium | reverse complement strand
TGAAACCTTATTAACATTTTGACCACCACTACCAGAAGATCTAATGAAATTAAATTCAATTTCATCACCAATAATTAAATCAGACAAATTTTGTTCTTTTTTAAGCATATTAACATTTTATTAAATATATTGGATTTATTATACGATATTACCTTTTAACAAAATCATCTCAATCTTTAATATTAACAATAAAATCACTATACTTCAAATCTTTCAAATCGTTCTTGTTTTGAAATTTTTTTATTTTTTCTAATATCATTAATCCCTTTCTTGCTATATTGTAAGCGCCATTAGCATCTCCATTTCAAACAAAATTTTGTATTTTTTCTTTTTCACTATCAAAACCACAACAAGGACATTTAATATCATCAATGCCCGTATTAGAAATAGAATTCCTAATATTCATTAATATCTCGATATAATAAAATAACCTCCTATAAAAATTCGCATCCAGCCTTTTGTTTTCATTCAAAATCTGATTTTGTATATTTTGGTTAATATCTATATCATAATCATTAAATAAACCGATAAAACACTTATTAACATCATATTTAATAGTAGACCCAAATTGAGATTTAGTACTTTTTTCTTCAATTTCCCCATCATAAAATTTATTTTTTGACAAAGTTCTGCATCATTTATAACGAATAGCGTTTTTAGTATTTAAACAAAAATGCTTTTTAATATTTTCTTTTTTCTGCTTAAGATCGTATTTTACAACATCATCAAAATTAATTTCAAAATAATTTTTTTTAAAAACTATATTAAAATCTATCATTTTTAATTTGTCTACAGCTTTAGAAATATTTAAATAATCAAATTTTACAGATTTTCTAAAACCACATTTAGGACAAGTTTTAGAAGTATATCCCGCTTGAGTATAAAATACAACGCCTGTTTGCTTGCCCACTTCACTATAATTTCTTAGCAATGGCGCTATCTGCAAACCATTTAATACGCCTCCCGGTTTAAATAGATCTTTTTCTTCTTTATTTACTAAATATGAAAGTTTATTTATTAGAGCCAATTCTAATTTTTGGTATATCTCTCTTTCTATTTTCTGACGTCCTCTTTTAAAACCACCACTCAAATCTTCAAAAACAACTATTGCATTATACTCTAGAATTTTTTTAACAATAAAATTAACAACTTGTGATAAATAGCCCTCTTTCATTTCTTTAATATTTTCTATCATCATTCAATCTTTTCTTGAAGATGATCTCTCTTTCTCTATTTTAATTAATTTACTGAGAAAATCTGTTTTTCCAATAACATTAAGAGAGTCCATTTCTTTTATAACTCCCTTTTGATCAATAACAGAATAATAAATTAAATTTTTCTCTCCTCTATCAATCCCCAGAACACAAACCTCTTTATTGCTACTAATTAATTTATTTATTTCTGTATTTAAACTTTTTATTCCCCCGTCATGATGAGCAAAATTTATTGTAATTGGACAATGAAATAATATCTTATCATTCAAATATCTTTTTTTGTGATAAATAGGATTATTTAAATTGATTATTTTCTTATTCTTTTTCTGTGTTACAATCTCTTCCTTTTTTAATGTTTTCCTTGAATTTGGTCTAAAAAATATTTCGGCCCCTCCATTTAATTTAAAAATTGGATCTTTTAAATTATCTTGAGAGAATATATTTTCTCAATAAAGCGTGTGTAAATTTTTATTACCTTTTGTTTTGTCAGAAAAATCTTTGTTATAAATCTCAAACAAATACATCTTCCCGTCTTTAACATTTTGATTTATATATTCTTCAGGTATTTTCTCAAACCATACCGTATAAGAACTTTTCTCAACATCTTTAAAAAATTCTCCAATATTTTTATATTCTTTTGTATCTCTAATATAACTAAACGAATACATCTGCCATCCTTCATATTTTTCTAAAGCTTTTTTATAAAAATCTATTAATTTATGTAGAGCATCTAAAGAAAAATGTTGATTATCTTTTTTAAATAATCCTTTTTTGTAAATACTTGTAATACTTTTATCTGGTACAAAATAATTAACTGAAAAAGCCCTTGAAAAACATACTTTTGGTAACATTTTTTTACAATCTGGCAAAAATTTATAAAACATTTTCTCATAATAATTATCCTCCAAATTTATTTTTATATTTTTTAATACATTTTTATTAAAAATTTTATTATCAATAAGCAAACCTAAATAATATTTATTATTTTTCCTAAACAAAATACCATCACAGTCTTTTTCTTTATTCACATCAAATCCACTCATTAACTGCCCATTACTAAAATTTAATTTTATCTTATTTTCACTAAACGGTTTTTTAGTCAAAAAATTTCTAAATTCAGCATAATAGTCAAAAAATCTACAATCATTTAAAACATTTTCTAAAACATCGTAAAATCTACTATCTCTTTCAGAATAGTCCTCAACAATAATTTTTTTGTTTTTTTCAAGTAAAAAATATTTTGCCATTTGATAAACAGATAAAGATTTATCTAAAAATTCTTTAATATTTTTCTTTTGATATTTCTCATATTTCCCCTCGTTATTTTTAATTTGCTTATCTGTAAAATCTTTATCCTTTTCAACCATAAGATTTATTTTCTCTCTAGCATCATAGTACAGTTTAACATTATTTTTAAATTCATATTGAAAAATTTTCAAAAAAACTTTATATTTATTTTGTTCATTGCATACAATATCGCTATAATCATTTTTAAACAAATCATCTAAAGAAACCTCTTTCAAAGCCACAAATGCCTCTTTTATCGCAAACAAACTTATAAATTCTGGAATATCTTTTTTCTTTATTTTAGCTCTATGATCTATGCAACTTTCATTTTCCAAATAATTACAAATTATATTACTAAATAAATTCCAATTTTTAAATCATTTACCAGAAATTGTATTTAAAAACCTTTTTGCTATAAAAATATTTTTTATGTCCAAATTATTATTTTCATTGTTTATTTCTTGATTAAATAACAAATCTAAAATTATTTCTATGTTTTTGATATTGCTCACATTATAAACATCAAGATCTTTAAGAACACCAAAAACCTCTTTATTAGTTTTTATCTCAATGTATTTGTTCTCTTCGGCTTGATCTTTTCCCAATATCTGGGTGTATAGTTTTTTAAAAAATCTTATCTTTGGCTTTTTGCCTCCTAAAGAATTATCTATGCCTTGATTATATAAATTTATTTTTTTATTTATTTCCCCAATTTTAAAATTATATATATTTATATCTTTTTGTAATAATGCTTTATTATAATTTGAAATTTCAAAACAATCCAACTCTTCTTTTGATAAATTCAATATATTTTTGTAGCTATGATATAACTCGATATTATCCAAAAATTTAATTAAGTTTTCATCAATAATTCTAGTAGCAATAGCTGAAGATATACCATTGTCTTTATAAAAATTATCTCTGTTTAAATAGTAACCAGAAAAATATGTTGTAAAACCATTAAATAAAGAAAAAATATCTTCTTTTTCTTCATTTCTAAAATGATCTTTCAATATTAAAAATATTTTTTTCTTCTTCAAAAAACTTTTATCTTCCTCTATATCAATATTTAAATTTTGTTTATATAATTTAGACAACTCCTTGGCTTTTTTATCAAACAACATACAAATTTTTTTTCTATAAATATTTTTTATTTTAACAAAATCTTTCTTTGCATGGATGATATTCTCTTTTTTATTATTTTTATATCTTTTATAGTCATTAAAAAAATCATTGAAATTAATATTGGATAATTTCAATGATTCTTCAATAAAAAACTGATGGTATTTATCAAAATATTTTTTAACCTCATGGTAATTATCTAAAATTAATTTATCTTTTTCAATAACTTTATTTTCTTCCATTAAAATTTTAGTTTCCCTAACTGGCTTTAATTCAAATCTTAGCGTTTTAGATATTTCGTACTTTTTTGTAAAACCACCAAACAAACATTTTTTCATATTATAATTTTAAAAATTGATTAATCTTTAACAAAAACAGACAACAATTGTCGCCCAAAAACCACTTACTTCCTCGTAAAGCTATTTGGAATTGTTGTCTGTTTTCACAAAAATTACCTTGCACTAAAGGGCGACAAAATTTAGTGCAAAATAAAAGCAATTATTTTTCTTTATCTTTATATAAAGACTAACAAAAATAAAAATAATTGTCAATAGGACGATCTTACGAATAAACTACACAACAAAAATAACTACTTACAAAAGTAGAAATGGAATATGTGTATTATATTTCTTGGCTAACAGCCCTTGCTTTACCAGTAGCTATATCATTATAAAAATCTTCAATAGATTGCCTGTTGTCTGGAATTAAATATAATTTTATTCTATTAGAAAGTGTATCAAATGACAATTTTAATTTACCAAATATACCAGTCCTTGTATTCATATATTTTATAAATCCTTCTGCTATTTTCTCTTCTAAGTTAGCAACTTTCAAGTCGCCATATTTTTCTTTAGCAGCTAAAAATAAATTAACTTTCTCTGATTGCGACATAAACAAGTCTATATATTTATGTACTGCTTCGTGTAAATATGTGTCTTGTGGATTGCCTTTACCATCAACTATTTTAATAACACCATTTATGTAAGCACCTAATGCTTTGTGTCCATCTTTGGTTGTTAACCTTTCCACTATCTCTACTTTCTCATTACCGAAAATAAATTTATTTAATGATTTTAGTTTCTTTTTTTCTTCTGGTGTTAATTCTCTATCTGTCTTAGTTTCTTTATAACTATCTTTAATTTGTTTAGCAAGTTTGTCTTCTGCTGGTTTTATTTCTTTTTTGGTTTCTTGTTTCTGCTTTGTTTGTGAATCTATAATTTCTTGTTTTGCTATTTCTGATATGGCTAAATATTCTCTTGCTATAGTCTTTGTGTCTGGACTTTTAGATTCTTCTGCTAATTGTAATTTGTTTTTAGCCTCAATATATTTACTTCTGGTGTCTTCTGATAAATCTTCTGTGGTTCCAAGTGTTTCATATTTCAATGTATCTAAATTAAATATTTGAAAACTATCACCTGCTAGTCCAGATTTGATTGATACATCTTCAGGTTTTATTTCTCGCCTATATTTTGTTTCCTTATTTACTATTTGTTCGTCTGTTAATTTTTTGGCTGGTTGCTCTTTTATTGCTTCTCTGTATTTTTCTTGTTTTGGTTTTTGGCTGCGAACGGTCTCGCTACGAACTGATATTCTTCCGATGTTGTCGTAGGTTGTGAGGGCGTCTTCGCTAGATTTCCCAATATGCCTGACTTCTTGAATACTTTCTGTGACTCTCGGATAAAGTCCAATCCTGTTAAGATTTTGTGTGAAGTCGTTGACTTCTTCGATGAATTTTCCATAGTCTTGATTAAATTTAGATAGGTTTGTTATATTATAGGTTTTTAAATTCGGCGGCCAAGAACTACCTGCTAGTATATCATATTTTGAGAAATATTACCTCGTAATTCGTCATAGGTTTTTGTTGCTCCTGAGTCTTCAAACTTTTCTTTACTTGCTGCGACGAGGAGTTTTCTTGCACTTTCTTTGAATGCAGCATCTTGAAGTAATCCTCTTCTTTCAAGGGGCAGATTCCAACCCTTTTGTTTTTGTTCTAAATTCTTCATATGATTCAAATTTAGGAATATTATATAAGACAATACCTGTTTTATCGGGAAGCAGTAATGTTGGTTCTGTTGAACCGAAGAAACTTCCCGTTGTTCGCTGAACTTTTATCTTAACATTTGGGTTGTTCTTAAAAGCTTGCTTGAGTTTATTTTCTCCAATATCTAGTATCTTGTTATATAAAGCCTCAGCTTCTTGGAATTTGCCTTCAGACTCTAAATCTGCAAAAGTAGAAATGGAATATGTGTATTATAT
>JAQUMQ010000099.1 GCA_028718045.1 Actinomycetota bacterium | reverse complement strand
GCAATTTTTTTATTCCGCTTAGATAATATTTTTTCTTTTCGTCATATTCTGCCGCAGACATATTTTTTACCACTTTGCCCATGAAGATAACCTGGGCATTTGTATCAGCAACAGGCTTTAGCAAAATCGGATTCATATAAACTTCGGGAGCAAGACCCGCAGCTTCAGCCTGAACAACCTGCGCCCTTCCCATCTCCTTTCCGCTTGAAGTGATGAAAGAATTAAGCGCCATATTTTGAGTTTTAAACGGACACACATTGTATCCGTCCTGCTTCAACATCCGGCATAATGCCGCAACCATAATGCTTTTGCCTACATGCGAACCTGTTCCTTGAATCATGATTGTTTTTGCCATCTTTTCCATGATTTTAACCTTATCTTGTTTATCATTCCTGCGCAATCTTTCCGGAATGCCTTATCATTTTTAATAATTTGCTTAAATCGCAACAAATATTATCATATTTTATGTCAGGTCGTTTTACTATTATGAGATTACAGCCCGTTTCGGATGCAGCAATGATTTTTTCATCTTCCCCACCAGAAAAACCGCTTTGCTTTGAAACTATCGTTTTAATCAATTTTTCGTTAATGAAAGCTTTCAAAAGATCTTTACTCCAGAAACCGTAAAACGCTATGATTTGTTTTATGTTCACACCACACTTCAATGCTTTTTCGATGCTTTCAGCCGTCGGCAGTATTTTTACGTATACTTCCTTATTTTTGTCACTGATTATATTGCCATACTCCTTTAATTTATTTACGCCTATGGTAAGCAGGACATTTCCGTAAAAATTTTCGATAAGTTCGGCTGATTCTTTAAAATCAGCCGAATAATAAATATTTCTTTTCTTGCAAAAAGGGCATTCTTGCCTTTCGAATCTTATGTATTTTACGCCTTTCGTTGCAGCTGCCTGCATCGCATTTTTTGAAATATTTACCGCAAAAGGATGAGTCGCATCGATTATGATGTCGATATTATATTTTTCGATCAATTCCGATATCTCTGTCAAGCCGACTTTTTTGTTGTTTGTGATTATTCTGCCACATTTATCATCTTTATGCTTCGATAAATCTCCGATGGTTTCCAGTCCAAAATCCGTTGAAAAGCTTGCAAAAACATCTTCGCCTTGCAATACAAGCTTTTCTATAACCGCATTTCCTTCTTTTGTTCCGGAAAAAACAAGTATCATTTATATCCTCTTGGATTTATCATCTTATTCTTAACGATTTTTGTCTGGGAATTACCTATAAGAATCACGGTATTCATGTCAGGTCTGAGATGCTTCAATTCATGTAAGCTCATTATTTTAACTTCCTGGCCTTCCCTGTAAGCATTCCTGACCACGCCTAAAGGTATCTTGCTGTGTCTGTATTTTTCGATAATTTCTACCGCTCGCAAAAATTTTTTTTGTCTTTTTGTGCTGGACGGATTATACAATGCCACTACAACATCAGCTTTAAGCATATTTTCCAAACGATATGTTATCTGCTCCCACGGCACCAACAAATCGCTTAAGCTTATTACCGCAAAATCACAAGTCAAAGGTGAGCCGAGAAGCGCCGATGCGCCAAGAGCAGCAGTAATGCCAGGAATGATTTCTATTTCTATATCGTGTTTTAAAGCTTTGTCGAGAACCAGTCCCGCCATTCCATACACAACAGGATCTCCGCTACTTACCACCATTACTTTGCTACCTTTTAATGCTTCATTTACCGCAAAGTTAGCTCTTTCGATTTCCTGTCCCATGGCAAAAGATTTTATCATTTTTGATTCTAAGAGTTTTTTGTTGAGAAGGCTAATATATTTTTTATATCCGACAATAACATTACACTCCTTCAATGCACTTGCCAGCCTCAAAACCATATAATCTTCACAGCCGGGACCTAAACCTCCCACAAATATTTTTCCCTTGCGACAGCTACCGTGATTTTTTTCCGGTAAATGATTTTGGGTACCGTCAATTCCGTCCTTGTTCCTGCAAGTATGGCCGATGCTTCGCATACGCTTCCCGCTCCTATTTTTTGTTTTACCATCAAAGAATACTTTACTGCCCTTTCGGCTTGCTTTAATTTATCAATTTCCATAAACCTTATAGGCAGTTCTTTTTTATAAGCAAAAGACAGCAAACCTTTTTCTTTAGATTTAACATCTGCAGTCGCAATCATCCTTATATTATTGATTGACAACGAGTGTTTATCGAGAACCCAGTTCACGGCTTCTTCGATCTCCTTTTCGCTGACACCTTTCCTCATTCCCAAACCTAAAATAAGATTCTTGGCTGATTCGCTGCCTGTGGTAATTATGCTTTCTATTTTCAAACTGCATGAAATTTCATCGGCTAGTTTATTTGCTCCGCCTTCATGTCCTGATAACAAAGAAATGACATATCTTGCTCCATCATCAATAACAACAACAGGTTTGTCCCTGGTCTTATCAATTAGCAGCGGAGCTATAAGCCTTACCGCAATACCGCACGCGGAAATAAAAACTATCCCCGAGCTTTGCATATATATTTCTTTGAAATAATCCGTTATCCTATCCGAAGAACTATTCTTTACAAAAAACATGCCGTCATCATCTTCGAGAGCTTCGTTTCCAAAATAATAAAGCTTGGAACCAAAAAAATTTGCAACAAACTTTGCCACTTTTGCACCCTGATTTGTAAATGTCAAAATTGCCAGCATTATCTGACTTCCTTCCGATAACCATGAGAAAAATGCTTATCATAAAGTCTCGATCTGTGCCCTTCGGATTTCAAAAAATTTCCTATCAGAATAAGTGATGTTTTATATACGCAAGGAAACTTTTTTATCTTCATGCATATATCAGAGATTGTGCCTGAAACTATGATTTCGTCCGGCCATGTTACCTTATGAACGACAGCGACCGGTGTTTCGGAAGGCAAAACGGTTTTTAACTCTTGCATGGCTTCATAAAAAAGCCCCATGCTTAAAAACAATACCAGGCTGCTGTTATGTTTTGCCAGGCTTTTTAAATTTTCCAAATCGGGGACGAAGGTTTTGCCTGCCATCCTCGTAAGTATCAAAGTTTGCGTTTTTTCCGGTATCATGTATTCCCTTTTTAATCTGGCTGCAGCAGCTTGGTAAGAGCTGACTCCCGGTATGATCTCAATTTCGACACCGGCTTTAACGACTTCTTCGATCTGCTCGGCAATGGAGCTGTAAATCGATATATCTCCGGTTTGAAGCCTGACTACTTTCTTGCCTTCTTTTGTTTTTCTTACCATGATATCGACGATGTCTTCCAGTATCATGTCCTTACTGTCAAATAATTTGGCATCAGCTTTAGAATATTTTAATATTTCAGGATTTATAAGCGAGCCTGCATATACTATCACATCTGCTTCACTTATCTTCTTGAAAGCTTTAAGGGTCAATAATTCGGGATCGCCTGGTCCGGCTCCGATAAAACTTACTGGCAAATCTACCTCCTCACGACGATTACGGAAAAATATCCGTTTTCGTCTATATCGATTTCATCCAGGGAAATTCCCATTATCTCGTCAGGACTTCCCATATTTTTAAAAAATAAAGCTTCGTCTTTTCTTCCTGATTTCTCAATCAGTTCAATTACTTTTTTTAAATTTTTCCCTATTTTCATAAACACTATGGTGTCGAAACGCTGTAAGAACATTGAGTAATAATCCATATCCTTGCTGCATGGAAGAACGGCTAGCTTTTCATTTTCTTCAATTATCGTTTCATTTTTGCAAGACATCGCAAATGTATATGAACTGATTCCGGGAATAGTTTCAATCATATCCGCACCGATTTTCTTTTTTAAATTTTTTAAAAGATAATTGTAGGTGCTGTATATCAAAGGATCGCCGATAGTAATAAAGGCCACTTTAAAGCCTTTCTCAATTTCGGTTGCTATGTTTTCGGAAAGTTTTTTGTAGTAGTATGACCTGCTAGTCTTGTTTCTGCCCATTTTAAATTCAAGTTCAACTATTTCCGCGCCGTTTTCCAGAAAATCTTTGATCGATCCATATGCCATGCTATAAGAACTTATCTTTGATTTCGGTGCATAAATCTTGTCTACATTTTTAAGTATATTTATTGCTTTTACGGTAAGCATTTCAAAACCGCCTATGCCCACACCTATTCCGAAAAATTTCTTTTTGCCGGGATCAAACCTCTCAAACAAAAGAACCGAATTGGAAGATACGGCTTTGCTTGTAATCTCTTTTGCGTGGATTTTTAAATATTTGCTCTCAGGAGAACCCAGATCGGAAAAAATGTTAACCACCCTTTCCAACTGATTCAAATCAGCCAGATGTTTGTATAAATTTTTGCCGTCAAAATCACGGTCGATCAATACGCAAAATTCTTCTCCGCTCTTTAATATCTCGAAAATCTCGGTTTTTCTTCCGTGAAGGCTGTAAGTTTTCAAGTTATTCCAGCTTTTGCCTGACAGCGCGCAGGCAAGCTGTATGGAACTTATTCCGGGTATCGTTTTTGGAATGTCAGGTTCAAAATATTTTATTATTTTTTTTGAAATGCTGTAAAATCCCGGATCTCCGGAGACGACAATTACTACTTTTTTGTTTTTTATTTTCTGTTTTATTTTACTTATCCAGCTTTCGAAATTCAGATCATATATGATAACCTGCTTGTTCAAAAAAGCAAATCTGTCAACTATCTTGTTGGCTCCGGCGATAATATCTGCCGATTTAATCTCATCGTAAGCCAGCGGACAGACATATTCCATGCCCGAAGGGCCTGTCCCGACGATCGTTAGATTATCGATATTTTTGTTCATAATTTTCAATGCGTTTATCCAGGGCTTTTAATATGTTTATCCGTGTCTTCAATTTAAGAAAGCATTTAAGATTTATATTTTTGCCTTCAGTTTTCTACCGGAATAATATAAGGCATTCCATCGTGCTTATAAATTACGGTATCTATGCCAAAAACTTTCTTAATATTTTCTTCGTTTAATATTTTGTCTATATCTCCGTAAGCATGAATCATTCCGTCTTTCAGCATTATTATCTTGTCCGAAAATCTTAACGCAAGGTTCAAATCATGAATTGCCATAACTGCCGATATATTTTTTTGTTTTATTATTTTTTTTATAAGATTCATTATTTTGAATTGATGTTTAAGATCAAGATTGCTTGTCGGTTCATCCAACAAAATGACTTCGGGCTCCTGAGCAAGTGCTTTGGCAATAAGTACTTTTTGTTTTTCCCCACCGCTAAGCTCATTAAAAAATCTTAGCGATAAATTACCCAGTCCCATTATGTCAAGAATGTTTTTTACGATTTCCTCGTCCTTACCGGTTACAAACCACTTTACGTAAGGTTTTCTTCCCAACAACACCATTTCGAAAACGGTGGTTGCAAATACAGGGGAAAAATTTTGAGGAACAAAGCTTACATATTTTGATATCTCTTTTAAAGATAAATTTTTTATGCTTTTACCGTCAAAACTTACCGTACCTTTTTTTAACCTGAGCACTTTGCTGATGCATTTCAAAATTGTTGTCTTTCCCGAACCGTTAGGGCCCACTATGCTCAGTATTATACCTTTGTCCAGGGAAAAACTTATTTTATCCAAAAAGGAATAGCTATCGTAACTATAATTCAAATTGTTTACTTCGAGATGCATCTCAGAAATAATTCCTTTTCCTAGTAATAAGTATGTAAACAAAAAAAGGTATGCCGATAAAAGATGTCATTATGCTGAGCGGAAGTTCGGATGGCTGAAAAACTGTCCTTGCAAAAGTATCGGCAGTAAGCAAAAGTATCGCACCCGTCAAGCCTGAAAGAGGCATCAGATATCTGTAATCATTCCCTACGATAAGTCTTGTAATGTGGGGAGCCACAAGCCCTATAAAACCGATGACGCCCGTAAAGCTGATTATTGTTGCAGCAATCAACGACGAAAAAAACATGCATGCTATC
>JAQUMQ010000098.1 GCA_028718045.1 Actinomycetota bacterium | reverse complement strand
TTCTTTATGCCTTGGAAAAGCTTTTTATTTAAAGGATAATTATGAGGTTAATTTTGATCAGGACAAATGCATATTATGCGGTTTATGCCTGAATTGCTGCCCCGTAAAAGCCATCAAATCAAAAATATAACATATACCGTCAGTATTTTTTGCTACATTTCTTCAAACTGGTCTTTTCCAGCACCACATTCGGGACACACCCAATCTTCGGGAAGGTCTTCGAATTTTCTTACCGGCTCTATTCCGTTTTCCGGATCACCAATTTTCGGATCATAAATATATCCACAAACAGTGCATTCCCAATTCTTCATTTTGATTTATCCTTTTCTTAAAATTCATCAAAAAAAAGGAGTAAGGGTATTCCGAATTGGACGCCTGCATTATATCTTACTCCTGTTTCTTATTATACCTAATTTTTATAAATTTATAATATAATTTTTTAAAAAATCAGTCCTTTTTCCCCCAGAATTTTTCTGCTTCTTCTTCCATCTCGTCAAGCCTTGTATAATAATCCGGGAACTCATTTAAATGAGCAAGCGCAATTTTACCTGTTATCAATGGATCGTCATCACTTACATTGGTGTTTGGATCCACTTTGCCATGTTCCAGCTCGACATCCATACCTCTTCTGAATTGTTCGACATCCCATTTGCTCCAGTCAATTCCAAGCTTTTCACCGATCTCTTTTGCCTGCTCGGCACCGAATACTTTTTTACTCATTTTCTCCTCCTGTATTGGTTTTTATTCTTAAAAGATAATATCCCAAAACATTAAATTTTTAATGAAAAATAATATGGCTATGAAAATATCATAAATAAAATTATATCATCTGCCGCAAGCATATTTTAACAATCACTTCTCTTGATAACGATTTGCCATATATCAGCAGCCTACCTTGAATTCGATCACATCTCCTTCTTTTACGATATAATCGGCTCCTTCGAATCTGATTCTACCGGAATTCTTTGCTCCAGTCCATCCCCCCAACTCTACAAAACCATCATATTCGATAACCGCAGCTTTTATGAAATTTTTAGAAAAATCGGTATGAATAATTCCCGCAGCTTCTATTGCACTCGCCCCTTGCAAAACAGTCCAGGCTCTTGTTTCGTTTTTGCGGGTAGTCAAAAATGATATCAAGCCCAATGTCTTGTATGCCAGCTTTATTAACCTATTCAAGCCAGGTTCGGAAAGACCTGCTTGCTCCAAATATTCCTTTTGCTCCTCGTCGTTTAAAATCGAAAGCTCTTCCTCCATTTTTGCACAAATAGGAATAACTGGCTCATATGGAAAATCCTTATGGCATATATCAAAATTTAATATTTGCTCCTCGCTTATGTTAGCGACATAAATAATGGGTTTCATGGTAAGCAAGCAAAGCTGTTTTACAATGTTCAGCTGTTCATTATTTAAGTCGACATTGATTGCAAGTTTGCCTTTATATAATTCTTCCTTTAAAATTTCGATAGCTTCCCATAAAATTAGGTCTTCTTTTGATGCCTTGCTTTTTGGTGCATCTTTTTTTTCCAGTGTCTGTAAGTCAGCCATGATCAACTCCGTATTTATAAGCTCTGCATCGTTCGCAGGTTCGATATCCGTATAAATATGTGCGATTTTGGCATCCTTAAAAAATCTAACTACATGACATATGGCATCGACTTCTCTGATATTTGCAAGAAACTGATTGCCAAGCCCTTCTCCTTTCGACGCTCCTTTCACAAGACCTGCAATATCCACAAATTCAACAACCGCAGGAACAACTTTTTCAGATTTAGACATTTTTGCAAGTACTCTTATTCTCTCATCAGGTACTTCAACTACTCCTTTGTTGGGAGCAATCGTACAGAAATGATAATTGGATGCGTCGGCGATTTGTTTTTTCAGAAGAGCATTAAATAAAGTTGACTTTCCCACATTTGGAAGTCCCACAATCCCTATCGATAAGCCCATATAATCATTTCCTTTTTTTTAGTTCCAATATTTTAATAAATCAATATCCTTATAATAATTATCCTTATAAAAACCAATCGCAAAGATCTGTTTCAGATTTTGATTCTTCTTTTGCATAATTCTTCTTTTGTATAAGTATTTATCACTGGCAATCTTGCAATTTTCAAAATAAATACTTGATTTAAAGCATCTTTCTTTATTTTAACTTTTACTTTCGATTTTATATAGCTTTATTATTTATAATGATCATTTTAAATATCATTAAGAAATCGTTAAGAAATTTTCGTCAAGAAATTTTTTGACTATAAATCATTTAAAAATTAAAATCTTGTTTAGTTTAAAAATAAAATTTCAGCAACTTTACGAAACCTATTATTTTATGAATATAAAAAATTACATAGATTACAGAGCTGTAAAAAAACTAAAAATATATGAAGGAAAAGTCGTCATACGCCCACTTACAAAAAACGATCTTGCGCAAACGATAAAATGGCTGAAAGATCCTGAGGTCAATAAGTTTTTGACAAATGATTTTAATAAGCTGACTCTTGAACAAGAAACCGGCTGGCTGAAAGAAATGAACGGCTCGCTGATTGATTTCGTTTTTGCAATCGATGACAAGAAATCAAAAAAATACATAGGAAACTGCGGGATTCATAAAGTTAATTGGGAAAATAAAACTTGTGAATTCGGCATCGTTATAGGTGATAAAAATTACTGGGAGAAAAAATTCGGTTCCGATGCCATTAAAGCCGCAATAAAATTTGCCTTCGATAAACTAAATTTGCTAAAAATCAAATTGTATGTTTATGAATATAATACAAGAGCGATCAATGCTTACAAGAAACATGGGTTTGAGGTAAAGGAAATATTGATCAAAGACCATCTATATAAAAACTTTTACTGGAATACCCTGGTAATGGAGATCAAAAAGGAATAATATTTTATAAACTATTTCATTAAAAAATATTTGGATTTTTAATTTTAACTTTATTTTAACATAAAGTATTTTTTAATAATTAGAACAAAGGGCAGCAATAATAAATGTATGAATACAGAAGACGAAACAAACTCGGTCTTGGCTCAATTCTTTTAATTATACTTTTTACAATAACAGTTTTGGGGCTTTTAATATTATACTTCATCAACAAGGGAGAATTTTGGGATTATCTCCCTATCGTAAGCATCGTCATCGTCATTTTAAGTCTTTTATTTGCAATATTTAATATGGCAAGGCGTGCAAACGGCAGTTTTATTTTTATAATATTTTTTCTTATATTTTTAGGTGGCTTGGTTTTGTCAAGTTTGACGGGACCATTTGCGCTCAATAAAAACGCGCAAAAAGCTGCTGATAGCGGAGATTACAATACCGCGATAAAAGATTATGGTGCAATTATAAAAACTTACTCCACAAGCAAATACTACGATGACGCTTTGAAGAACATAGTGTCAAATTATTACAATACAGGTGATTATAAAAATACGATAAAATATTTGAATTTGGGAATAGAGAAAAATGTCACAGATCCCGAAAATCTTGACATAAAAAAAATGTTTTCCGATTCATACTCGAAACTTGCAGAAAAAGCATATAAAAATCAAGACTACGATAGCGCTTCCTTAAATTATGTTATGGCTATCGACATTTTAAAAGACATATCTGAGAAATTTCCAAACAGCGATGAAGCATTCATTTCAAATTATAAAATTCCCGAATATCTGTATAAGGCAGCAAAAAGCTATAAAGAAATGGGCAATTATGATCAGGGAATCGAAATTTTAAAAGAACTTATAAAAGAGTACCCGGAAAGTGATTATTCGGAAGAATCAGGCAGTTTGATTTTTAACAGTTATATTGAAGAAATTTTAGGCCTTGTTGAAAATTTAAAATACAAGGAAGCTTTGGATAAATACCTGTCTGCCTTGGATCTTGCTTCAGAAAGCGGCACCCAGATTCAGCTTGACATACATGACTCTCAAATTTTTTCAAAAATACCCGAAGAAACTTTGCTTGAATACGCAATCGGAATCTGTAAAAGCGGAAGACACGAAAGGGCTCTTCAGATTTTTATTTTTATGTTAAACTCTTATCCCGATAGGACAGAAGCTATAAATCCATACTATGCGGCTTGTAAAATAGGAATAATTTCACATGGAGCATATGAAATTCTACCCGAAATAAAGGAGCTGTTTACAATAAAAAATCAGGGAAATTTTGTGCTGAATATCAATAATAAATATGAAAAAGAGCTCATATTGTATTTTAATGGGGGAAAAGGAAGTATATTTACGATAAAAGCCAAATCAAGACTTGATGTTACGTTGCCTATGGGCAGTTATGATATTGCTGCTGAATTTTCCGATGATGCTCTTCCTGTATTTTTTGGTCATTTTGATTTTATGGAAAATAAAAAATATTCTCAGGTTTTCCTATATGAAAAAGATTCAAACGAAACTGCTAAAAAAGAAAGCGGAAAAACTATCGATACGGAAAATTCTACCACAACAAATGCAACCAACGAAACGACAGCCACACAATAATAATTCAACGAGCGTTCGATTAAAATCTTATTTATTTCAAACGAGACCTTTCAAACCATCTCTTATAAGTGACCTTAAATTATCGTCCAGATGCCCTTCCACAAAAGAAATATCGGTTTGTCTGTTTACATCAAGATTTATTTCCATTTTCTTCAGCAGGTCATCCAGAAGACAAGACAAAGATTTTATATTTTCGCCATATGTTTCTTCGTTGATATTTCTTGCTTCCTTGATATATCCTTCAACGGTTTTATTAAAATTATCATAAGAATCTTTTATAGCGCCGGTAAATGTTGCTTTCTGCCAAAACCATCTTCCCTTGTTTTTGTTATTATAATAATTAAACATGCCAAAAAGGTATTCCAGACTCAGCCCCAAAGACTCGCAGCCATCTTTAAGCATATACATCCTTTTTGACATATAGGGCGCTTTTTTTAATTTGTCTATGTATGCCATTTGTCCTCACCTGATATTTTTTTATTTAACTTCATATTGTTAAAGTTACACATATTTTCTAAAAATTATTATATCATTTTTTAAATTTAAAAACTTAACCGAAATTACATTAAAAATTAATATAAAATTACAATACTGATAAACAAGTAATGCTGCTTTATGAATAAAAACTAAGTAAAAATCGGCAGAAAAATTATGGCAAGGCAAGGACTTGGCGGTTTGAATAAAATCCATGCAAAATTTTTACCGGATTTAACGATCATGATTTATCAAAAATATTTCTGCCGTCGTTTTTTTCTTAAAATCTTTAGAAAAAAATTTTATAAAATGACCTTCTTTGTATAAAATTGATTCTGTTTCATTTTAATAAACAAATTCAAGGAAATCATATGGAATTCATAGATTTTAGAAGTGATACCGTCACCGAACCAACGAAGGAAATGCTTGATGCAATGCGAAATGCCAGAGTCGGAGACGATGTATACGAAGATGATCCTACGGTAAAACTGCTTGAGCAAAAATCTGCAGAGGTTTTAAACAAGGAAGCCGCGCTATTCGTTCCTTCGGGTACTTTCGGAAATCAGCTTGCTTTATTGACCCATACCGAAAGAGGAGACGAAGTCATAATCCCCAAAAGCAATCACATAGTAATACATGAAGTCGGCTCTTCTGCGGTAATTGCCGGAGTTCAGCTCAGGACCTTAAATGACGATTTCGGAAAATTGGATATAAATGAATTCAAGACGGCATTCAGAGATAATGACATACACTATCCAAAAACAGGGCTTGTTTGCATGGAAAACGCTCATTCTTCGGGAAAAACAATTCCGGTACAAAATTTAAAGGAAATATATGAATATTCAAAAGAGAGATGGGTCGGCGTACACCTTGACGGAGCGAGAATATTTAATGCTGCGTTTGATCTTGGAACCGATGCAAAAACTATAGCGAAATACAGCGATTCCGTAATGTTTTGCCTATCAAAAGGACTTTGTTCCCCTATAGGCTCGATACTTGCCGGAACAAAAAAATTTATAATAAAA
>JAQUMQ010000097.1 GCA_028718045.1 Actinomycetota bacterium | reverse complement strand
CGAAAATATTTCAGCAGCACTTTTTGCAAACAAATCAGATAAAAATCTTGTATCATAACCTATAACCACCTTGGGTAATTTCCCTTTAAGCTCGGCTTTATTCTTCAAATATTCGCTTATTCCCAATGATATCAGCCGGACCTTTTCGAATGTAAATTCTTTTGCGATAATGCCTCGCCAGCCATCTGTTCCAAATTTAATACTTATCTTGCCTATATCGCTTTTATTTTTCAAACTCATGACCATTTCCTTTGCTTTGCTTAAGACACAAAACGATAAAAAATAAAAAACTGTTATGCTTAAGCTTAGATTATATTAATACATGGCAACCGTATGTTTTAAGAATAATTTTAAGGTAAAATAATTGACATATCGATAATTAAAATATTAACATCTACTTGCCGGTCAGCAATTTATGGTCTGCATCCACCATCATCTTAACCAGACCTTCGAAATTTACTTTTGGTTTCCATCCCAATTGTGATCTTGCTTTGCTTGAATCTCCTATCAAAAGCTCTACTTCCGCGGGTCTTATAAATTTGGGATTAATTTTCACATGTTTTTTCCAGTCCAGATTAAGGTAGCTAAAAGCTATTTCAATTAATTCCTGAACCGAATGTGTCTCTCCGGTCGCAATAACGAAATTGTCGGGCTTATCATTTTGCAGCATAAGCCACATAGCTTCCACATAGTCTCCGGCAAATCCCCAATCTCTTTTGGCATCAAGATTTCCTACATGAATTTCATCCTGCAAACCAAGTTTTATTCTTACCGCATTGTATGTTACTTTGCGGGTTACGAATTCGAGACCTCTTCTGGGTGATTCATGGTTAAACAATATTCCGGAACAACTGAAAATATCATAACTTTCCCTGTAGTTGACGGTAATGAAATGGCCGTATACTTTTGCAACACCGTAAGGACTTCTGGGATAAAAGGGAGTTGTTTCTTTCTGGGGAACTTCCTGTACCTTTCCGAACATTTCGGAACTCGAAGCCTGGTAAAATTTGATATCCTTGTTTACGTGTCTTACTGCTTCAAGAAGCCTCGTAACTCCAAGTGCGGTAAATTCACCCGTAAGTACCGGCTGATCCCATGAAGTCGGAACGAAAGATTGTGCAGCCAGATTATATATTTCATCGGGATTTGCTTCTTTGACCGCACTTATTATCGAAAATTGATCCAAAAGATCCGCCTGCAGAAATTTTATATTATCTCTTATATGCTCGATACGCCCAAAATTCTCGGTAGAAGAGCGTCTTACCATTCCATAAACCTCATAACCTTTTTCCAGTAAAAGTTCCGCAAGGTATGATCCATCCTGGCCTGTAATTCCAGTAATAAGCGCTTTTTTCAAAAAAACCTCCTTAAATATAAAAAAACATAAATTAATATTATTCGGTATCGTTTATGAAACTAAAAACAAAAAACTTGCAAAATCGTTCACAAAATCGAGATATAAAAACTTAATTGCTCAAAAACTTATTTCACTTTTTTTTATATTGGAATTTATATTTATTTTTATACCGTTTTTTAAAATATTTCCGTCATCTATTAATGTATTGTCTCCGATTACGGAGTTATTGTCTATTACAACTTTACGTCCAATTTTAACATTATAAGACAAGATGGAATCTTTAATGATACACCCTTCTTCAATCTGACATCCGTCAAAAATAATGCTCCTGCTTATGTGCGAGCCTTTGCAGATACGGCAGTTGCTTCCTATGACCGTCAGGGGATTAATGACGGCACCTTCTTCTATGACACAGTTTTCCCCGACCACTATCGGCCCAGACTTTAAGCTTTCCTTGCTGAATTTCGAAAATTTCCCCAGATATATGTTTTTAAATAATTCTTCCCCCGGGAAATCGAACTTTATTTTGCCGTTTAATATATCCTGATGTGCCTGTATATATTTTTCGGGAGTTCCCAGATCAAGCCAGTAGGCATTCGAGACATAGCCATAAATGCTATAACCGATTTCAAGAGCATTCGGGAAAAGACCTCTTTCGAAAGAATAATTCTCGCCTTCCGGAACCAGATCAAGCAGCTTTCGTTCGATTATGTATGTACCTGCATTTATGAGGTTTGTCGTTATTTCATCCCAGCTGGGTTTTTCGAGAAATTTCTCAACTCGGCCGTCCTTGTCAAGCGGCACAAGTCCATACGAAGTAGGATCTTCGACCGGAGTAAGAGCTATGGTAATGTCTGATTTTTTGTCTTTGTGATATCTGATCATATCATTCAAATCTATATCCGAAAGAACATCTCCGTTAAAAACCATGAAGCTTTCATTATCCAGGTGATCTTCCACATTTTTTACAGCACCGCATGTCCCAAGCGGTACTTCTTCGGTTACAAAAGTCATCTTGATTCCTAAATCCTTCTCCTCTTTGAAATAATTTTCAAAAATTTCGGGAAGATAACCGGTAGATAAAATAATATCCTTGATATCATGAGATTTTATCCATGAAATAAAATTATGCATAAAAGGCTTGTTTACCAATGGCAGCATTGGTTTTGGGTTTAAATAGGTTAATGGCCTTATCCTAGTGCCGAAACCTCCGGCCAATATAACTGCTTTCATACTTTTTGCCTCCAATATTCTAGTGTGTCTTTTAAAGCTTGTTTAATCGTATAATCAGGACTCCATCCGGTATGTTTTTTTAACTTTGAATTATCGCCAAATATTATCTCATTATCAATAGGCCTGAGCTTTAAATTATCGGTTTTTATTTCAATACTGCCAGTTTTGCTATACGAAAGCAAAATATCCAATAAATCAGAAATTTTCTGCTTTTGACCAGAGCAAATATTGTATACCTCTCCTGCTTTGCCCTTATTGACAATATAATAGTAAGCCTTTATGACATCCCTTACATCAAGGAAGTCCCTGTAAGCTGCAAGATTTCCGACATACACTACAGGCTCTCTTAAACCTTTTTCTATTTCGGCAATTTGTTTTGCGAAATCCGAGCAAACAAATCTTTCAGATTGACCGGGACCGATATGGTTAAAAGACCGGCTTACAAAAACCGGGATTTTGTAAGCCAAAAAATAAGTAGTTGAAAAGTAATCAAGAGCAGCTTTGCTGATTGCATAAGGATTGGTGGGATTAATTTTTACATCTTCCGTTATAGCAGAGCCATTGTTTTTCATCAGTTCGTATTCTTCGGCAGTGCATACGGAAAGGAATTTACAAATAGCATAGTATTTTCTTATGCTTTCCAAAATATTGATTCCGCCAAAGACATTCACTTTAAAGGTTTCGATAGGATTTTTCCATGATTCGCTTACCGAAGCTTGTGCAGCAAGATGATATACATGCTCCGGTTTATAATCTTTGATAAGCTCCTCAACCTTACCGGAATCAGTCAGGTCGACATTTATAAGTTTTATCTTATTTGCTTCACCTTTAAATCTTTCATAAAAATTACAGGTATTTATATCAAGCCCGACTATTTCATCGTTGCCATTCATACCGCACAGATAATTTGCAAGATGTCCTCCTACAAAACCGTTTATGCCAGTTATTAATATCCTCAAAAGTCACTTCCTTTTATTGAATTCATTAACAATTGCTATCATGGCTAATTTGCCTATATCATATCTGATTAGCTGGCGATAAATAATCAGTAAAACTTAGGTTTGGCAAAATACCGCCCATCCTTCTATGGTTTTTGTGAGTTATATTTTATATTTATTTTTAGTATAAATCAAAAAACGAAACAACCACTTAAGTTAAATTTCTTTTCTTAAGTTTATTTGTTCCTATTTGTTCTTATTACTCTCTTTGGCAATATTTTTTAAATAAGTCGTTAAAATCCTGAAACCTAAAACAAGAAAAACAAAAGGAATCAAGACTATCTTATATGTTTTTTTATATGTTTTTATGTAAAAATACAAAACACTTTTCTGCATTCTTATCTGTGAAAGAATCGAATTGCTTTCCGTACTTCCCCCTATGTGATGAAGTATTTTAACCAGAGGATAATAATATACTTTAAATCCTTTCTTCCACATTCTGTAGCATAAATCCACATCTTCGACATACATAAAGTAATTTTCATCAAAAATTCCGGTTACCTTTAAAGCTTTGCCGTTAATCATCATTGCCGAACCTGAAACCCAGTCAACCTCAAACGGCATGCTCCTGTCGACATCCGCAAGCTTATAATTTCTTGAAAACCTGTTGTCAGGTTTTATGCCTGCAAGAATCGTATAGATGGCTGCATTTAAAAAAGAAGGAAATCTTCTGCATGAAAGCTGTACGGAGCCATCGGAATTTATAATTTTCGGACCTGCTATACCGATATTTATTCCCTTCTTACGAGATTCCTCAAAGAATTTTATAAGCCCGTCAATGGAATTTTCATATATTTCCGTATCGCTGTTTAATAAAAGAAAATATTTTGAATTTGATTCTTTAATGGCGATATTGTTGGCATGAGAAAAACCTTTATTTGAATCGTTTCTAATCAATTTTATATAATTGTATTTAAGATAATTTTTTTCAATTAATTCCCCGGAACCATCCGTCGAGTTATTATCGACAACAGTCACGTCAAATTCGCTTTCGGAAAGATTTGGCGGAAATTTTATTATGGAATCTATGCAGTTTTTCAAAAATTTTCTGCTGTTATAACTTACTATGATTATCGAAACAATTTTGGCATTATTATTTGTTTTATCAGCAGGAAAAATTTTATTGTCTTTTTTTAAATCGTACAACCATTCTCCCCTGATAGTTTTGTTTTAAGAATTTAATTGTGCATATTTTAACATATAAAAACTTGAAAGCAATGCAAATCAAATTAAGTATAATTACCCAAATAAAACAATTTTTGATTTAATCAAAAATTTTTAAATCTTCGTCCTTTGCCAATAACCTTTAAAAGATATCCATGACTTCACGATCAGATTTTCAAAATCATCAATTTCCCATTTCTCTTCCATTATATTCCTTTTGCTCCTTGCGTGGGAAAGGCTGGGACCAAAAAAGTTTTTAATCTCCATGTCAGCCCCCTTCAATATCCCGGAGTCGCCAGTTTTCAAAGCTTTTTTTATATATTCGGAAACAATTTTTGCCGAAGCGGCAGCATTAAAATTCCCGGCTCCGGTTATGGGATTGCATAAACCTGCAGCATCACCTATGAGCACGATATTGTTTTTTGCAAGCTGATATTTGATGCCACTTACGGGTGCCAGACCGGCCGCGGCACTATTTTGTTTTTCGAAACCGTTTATAAAGTTATTTTTAAGCAATTCATCTTTAAACCAAAAATAAACATCCTTCAAGCCTTTATTTCTTGCAGCCCCCATACCCATTGCTATTCCGATATTCAAGCTGTCTTTCTTGGGGAACAGCCAGCCATAGCCACAGATAAGATTCGGATAAAAAAATATTTTGGCATTATCCTCATAATATTTTTGCTTTACAAGATTTTCCTGAAACGCCACAACATGACAACTGTCTGAAAGAACTTCTTTTTGGGGACTGCTGCACGGAACATCATTGGTTTTGTCACCGGAACCAAAAAAAGAATTCATAATCTTCCCGACTCTGGAATAAGGACCATCAGATCCAACCAAAATTCTTGTTTTGATTCTTTCAAGCTTATCATTATTTCTACGGCGTACCGAGAGGCCTAGCACCTTGTTTTCCATAAAACCGATTTCGTCGCGGCAGCTTTCAAAACTTTGACTCGTCATATTATTTCCACCCTGATTCGGACAGTTTAAATATTTCGCATTCAAAAAGTTCGTGGAGTTCAGATAAATTCCCCCATTTTTAACAAATTCTTTTATCAGAAATCCGGTAAACACATTTCTGTCCATAATAAAACCGGGAGATTTTATGGTATTTGCCAGTTTTCCCGTAATATATGTTTCCATATAATTTATTTCATTATTTATCCCCGCGATCTTGCCATCATAAAGTTGGGTTATGGCTTTTGGCATAAGTTCGGCACATCTGACAGGAGTATCGGTAACTTCTTTCCTTTCGAT
>JAQUMQ010000096.1 GCA_028718045.1 Actinomycetota bacterium | reverse complement strand
GCGATATCGAAGTAAACAGACTTTAGAAGATATTTGAGTCAACATACGAAAAAAAACCTGAAAATTTCGAAAAACTAATTTCCATGCCTGGAGTCGGTCCCAAAACCGTAAGATCTTTAGCATTAATTTCAGAACTGATTTATTCAGTTCCTTACAGCATCAAGGATCCGGCAAGATTTAGTTTTGCTCACGGTGGAAAAGACGGAATCCCATATCCCGTCGACAAGGAGATTTATAATAAATCAATCGATATTCTGCATAATGCATTAAAAGAAAGTAAAATCGGCAGGCAAGAAAAAATAAATGCGATAAAAAGACTTACATCATTTTATGAATAAAAATGGATAAGAACTCAATTATAAAAACACTCGAAGAAATCGCAAAAATGTTGGAATTGAAGGACGAAAATCCTTTTAAGGTAAGAGCATACCAAAATGCCGCAAGAGCTCTCGAGACAAGTGAACAGGATATCGAAGAAAATGTGCAGGAAGAAGAGTTGATGAAAATAAAAGGCATAGGCAAGAGCCTTGCCGAATACATCAAGATTTTAGCTTCCGGCAAAAAACTTGATTTTTATGAAGATCTTAAAGAATCCATAACTCCTGACATACTCGAAATGCTCAAAATACCATCTTTGGGACCAAAAAAAGTAAAGTTTTTATCTGAAAGCTTAAATATAGGAAGCATAGTCGACCTGGAAAAAGCTATTTCAGAAAATAAGCTGGTCGACCTTCCCAATTTCGGCTTCAAAACTCAGGATAATATAGCCAAAGGAATAAACTCTTATAAAAAATTCAGGGAATTTTATCTTTATGCTGATGTCATAGATGAAGCAACATCGATCATAAACAAACTCAAAATGCATAGTAAAATAACCAAAGCAAGCATTGCCGGAAGTTTGAGGAGAAAAAAAGAAACCGTAAAAGATATGGATATGGTAGCAGGCATTGAAGAAGATTCTGATGCACCTGAAATCATGGATTACTTCACCAGTCTAAGCGAAGTCGGAGAAATTGTGGCAAAGGGAGATACGAAGTCTTCGATAAGATTAAAATCAGGTATAAATGCGGACTTGAGAGTCGTCAAAAACAGCCAATACCCTTATCTTCTCCATCACTTCACCGGAAGCAAAGAACACAATACGGTTTTACGAGGAATAGCTAAAGATAAAGGAATAAAAATAAACGAGTATGGAATTTTCAAAGACGGAAAACTTATTAAATGCGATAGCGAAGAAGATATTTATAAAATATTCAAGATGGATTTTATAGCTCCTGAACTCAGGGAAAATAACGGAGAGTTTGAAGCTGCTTTGAATAAAACGTTACCCAAGCTGGTGGAAGAAAAAGATTTAAAGGGTATTTTCCATATACACACAACTTTCAGCGACGGCAATATCACATTAAAGGCACTTTGCGAAAAACTGGAGGCAAGCGGTTTTGAATACGCAGGAATAAGCGACCACAGCAAATCCGCTTATTATGCAGGCGGAATAAAATCCGAAAATATCGACAGCTATTTCGATGAAATTGACCGATTTTGCAATTCGAATAGGAAAATAAAAATATTTAAAGGCATAGAGTCCGACATATTGATCGATGGCAGCCTTGATTATAAGGATGATATCCTTAAAAAGTTTGACTTCGTAATCGCATCGGTGCACTCGAGTTTCGGCTTAAGCGAAACGGAAATGACTGACAGGATGATAAAAGCGATAAAAAATAAGTATACGACTATCCTGGCACACCCAACAGGAAGGATATTGTTGGCAAGAGAGCCTTATAAAGTAGACATGATAAGAATAATTAATGCAGCAAGCGAAAACAATGTGGCAATCGAAATAAATTCAAGCCCTTTTAGATTGGATTTGGACTGGAGATTTTGTAAATATGCCAAAGAAAAAAAAGTTAAAATATTTATCAATCCCGATGCCCATAAACTGGAAGATTTAAATAATTATAGATATGGAATAAATGTTGCCCGAAAAGGCTGGCTGGAAAAAGATGATATAATAAATAGTCTAAGCAAGGAAGAGATAGAGAATTATTTGAAAAAAAATCGTTAAAAGGACAAGAAAATGGTAAAAAGCTACGGTAGCAAAAAATATGAAAAACCTTACGACAAGGCAGTCGGAAACATAAATAAAATCATAAACCTTTTGCAAAAAAATTATCCGGAGGCTATTACTACTTCGTTAAATTATAAAAATCCATTTGAGCTGATGGTTGCGACCATACTTGCGGCACAAAGCACTGACAAGCAAGTCAACAAAATAACGCCTTTTTTATTTGAAAAATATAAAAGTCCTGCTGATTTTGCCAATGCCGATTTGCTCGAGCTTCAGAAAGACATAAAATCAACAGGTTTTTTCAGAAACAAAGCAATTGCGCTAAAACAATGCGCCAAAGATTTGATCGAAAAATATGAAGGTAAAGTGCCTGACAATATCGAAGATCTTATAAAACTTCATGGAGTCGGGAGAAAAACAGCAAATGTGGTTATCGCAAATGCCTTCGGAAAACAAGCAATAATAGTTGACACACATATGTTGAGAATATCGAATTTGATAGGACTTACAGTCAACAATGATCCCACAAAAGTTGAGTTCGATTTGCAAAAGATCATTCCGGATAAACTATGGACGGATTTCTCACATAAGATAATATATCACGGCAGAAGTATCTGCATTGCCAGAAGGCCAAAATGTGAGATCTGCCCCATATCAGAATACTGCAGATATTTTAATGATTGAAAAATTGTAAATCATATTCAAGCAAGATAACAACTTAAGTTTTTTTTGAAAGCTTTTCAATTTCTTCGTCTACCGATGCATTAGTATTTACAAACGACAAAGAAATCAAAAAGATTACCGTCGAGAATATAAGGAAAAATTTTAAAAAATTTTTCATATAACATCACCTAGTGTAGATTTTGCAAAAGTCGTATGTTTTACTCCCCTTGTAGCTTTTAAAATTGCTTCAAGTTCGGTTAACCTTGCCATCGTGCCTTTTACGACTATTATTTCCATGCAGTTATGATGATCAAGGTGGATATGCTGACTCGAGATTATTATGCCCAGATACTCATGCTGGACTCTAACCAGCTTGTCGAGAAGCTCTCTTTTTTTGTGATCATATACAATTATTATGGCACCGGCAACAATCCTATCCGAATCTTCCCACGAATCATCGACAAATTTTTCCCTGATCAAATCTCTTATTGCCTCAGATCTGTTTTTGTACTTTCTATCCTTTATGAAGCTGTCAAACTTTTTTAAAAGATTTTCTTCGATTGAAACGCCGAACCTTTTTACTTTTTCCATCTTGATTGTGCTACGTCTTTAATGTTGCAAACAAACTGATATGTTTTGCTTTGTTGAAACTTTCTTTTGTATCATTTCCCAAATAATGAATTTTTTTGAATCCACAGTTTAAAGCCATCTTTTGAAATATTCTTATTTTTAAAGTACACATCATCGTAGTATCCACATTAAAAATTTCTATATCATTTTCAGAATCCAATACTGTCGTTATGAAATCCGCCCTTGTTTTAATTTTACCGTATTCAAAATGTCTGTTAAGCAGGTAGATTCTTCCGTCATCTCTGCGAATTATCTTGGGTTGATAATAACTGTTTTTTTCAATCATGCTCTGTTCGAAATTTATAAACTGAAAAATCGCAATTCCGCCTTTATTTAGCCTTTTTTTTATTGATTTAAGCGCACTTTTTACTTTTCTCCTATTTTCAAGTATGGGCAGTGTGTTGCCGAGACATGTTATGGTGTCAAAATTACCGATCTTAATATTTGCCAAGTCTTTAAAACCTCCGGTAAGCAACTTTACATTTTCGGACTTAACGACCCTTTCTCTGGCATAATCTATCATTTCTTGTGATGGATCCATAGCATATACTTCTTCAACGAAAGAACTGAAGAGCTGGGCATGTCTTGCGGTTCCACAACCTATATCAAGCAACCTTTTCGAATTATTTGATTTGAAAATATTGTAAAAAAAATCTTTCTCGACATTAAATCTGGCTTCCCAGTTTATTTGCTCATCATACAGCTCGGCGTCAAATTTAAAATTTGGCTTTTCATTTTTCATAAATTCTTATTTTTTTGTATTTTTTTTGCAATATTAATTTTCTACAATATTAAACAATATTTATGAATTATAAACCATATTTTATATAAATAAAAAATGAGGCAACTTTTTTATTAACTTTATAAATTGCCTCATTAAAAATATACATTTGTTTTAAAAATACTTTGACCGCATCAATACTTTTTTTATTTAACTGGCATGCAGGAGATATCTTTTATTGCGTAAACCGGCAAGCTTAAATACTTTTATCTACACAATAAGGCCCTATATGGATGTCTCTTATCTTATCAAGAAAATCCTTGTTAATTTTTGTCCATCGTTTCTGAATCTTGTTAGAATAAATAACAAGAAGCGCATCGACAATCTGCCTATGGAAAACAAAACTTAATGCCCTGTAATAAGAGTAAATACTAGACATGACATCGATCGATACTTTTGCCTGTAAATCCCAGGGTGCGATAAGGTTTGGCTGAAAAACCACATGATGTCCGTCATATAGGTACCAGTTCTTTGCTCCGTCAAATATCAGCCTTCCCTGTTTTTTATATTCATCATATATTTCCGTTCCGGGGAAAGGTATGAGCATCATAATTTGAACGGTGTCTATTTTGTTTTCAATGATGAAGCTCATAGTTTTCTTGATCGAATCTATGTCATCATTCTCGGCACCCAAAACGAACATTCCATGAACCCCTATATTGTGTTTGTGCAATATTTTTATCGATTCTTTAATCCCTTCAACTTTTTGCCCCTTGTTATATTCTTTAAGGGTCTTGGGATTTATGGATTCGATTCCGGCCATTATCCTCTTGCAGCCTGTTTTTGCCATTAGTGTAAGGAGTTCTTCGTCTTCGGAAATATCGAGCCTTTCCTGCGAAAACCATGTCGGCATTTTTATTTTTTGCTCCGTTATCTTTCTTAAAAGATTTTTGGTTCTTTTTCTGTTTGCGGAAAAATTATCGTCATAAAAGAATATTCTTTTTGCTTTAGTGCCTTCGAAAGTTTTAAGAACATGTTTGATTTCTGCGATTATGCTGTCGACGCTCCTGAATCTGTATTTCCTTCCAAAAACCTTAATTACCGAACAAAACTTACATGCATACGGACACCCTCTTGAAGTTTGAATCGGCATGTAATTTATTTCTTTATGATTTTCAAGCAAAGACCAGTCAGGAAAAGGCAAGTCATCCAGATTTTCTATTAATTCTCTGTCTTTATTATGAATAATATTTCCATCTTTTTTAAATGAAAGTCCATTAACGTCTTTCATGTCGATTTTGCCTTCAATTGCGCTTATAAGTTCCAGAATCGTTTTTTCGCCTTCACCTCTTACAGCATAATCAGAGCCATTTTCGATGACTTCGTCAGGCATAAAAGTCGGGTGGGCACCTCCCATAACAACAGGAACTTTTGGATTTATCTTTTTTATCTCGTTTATTAATTTATAAGACCTTGTAGACGTTGAA
Source organism: Actinomycetota bacterium (assembly GCA_028718045.1). Taxonomy (GTDB): domain Bacteria; phylum Actinomycetota; class Humimicrobiia; order Humimicrobiales; family Humimicrobiaceae; genus JAMDDL01. The sequence continues at coordinate 452 of JAQUMQ010000096.1, read as the reverse complement.
GTTATACTTGATATTCCAACCAGGTCGGCGCTCTTGATCTCGTTATAATTTATTGGGGCAAAATCTTCACAGTATGCTTTGACATCGAAACCATTTTTATTAAGTATCGTTGCGATCAATGCGATTCCAAGTCTTGGAAGTTTAGCTGCGCTGAATACGTGAAGCCCCGGTGACTTTGTTTCTATCAATACTATTTTTTTTATTTTTGTCAAAATTTTTCTCCTTAATCTATTTAAAATTTTTAGTATTTGCTCTCAGATATATGCTCTCAGATATATGCCCGGTCATTAATGCGATATAAACTGCCGGACTATATATAAAAACCAATTTCTTTTAAAAATTTGTTTCTTTTAAAGACTTCCTTAACGCAAATTTGTTTCACATTATACTTATAAAAAAGAAATTGCAATTAAAAATTTTTAAAGTTATCGCAATCAACGACCGGAAATTTA
>JAQUMQ010000095.1 GCA_028718045.1 Actinomycetota bacterium | reverse complement strand
AAAAAGTAGGAGCAGTCGCAAACAAATTGAACAAAAAAGTAATATTAAAAAGGGGATGGGCTGCAACCATAAAGGAATGGCTTTTGGCAGTGGAATATATAACTTCGAAAGGCGATGCGGAAGTTATATTATGCGAGAGAGGTATAAGGACCTTTGAACCATATACGAGGTTCACGCTCGATCTTTCTGCAGTGCCTGTGATAAAGAAGTTAAGCAAACTTCCCATAATTATCGATCCTTCGCATGCGGTTGGACAAAGTGATCTGGTTATCCCGATGAGCAGAGCTGCCATAGCTGTCGGTGCAGACGGACTCATCGTAGAAATTCATAATGAACCCGAGAAAGCATTATGCGATGGTCAGCAGGCGCTAAATACAAAACAAACCAAAGAAATGCTTCATCAGGTATCAGATATTGCTATTATGCTTGGGAAGAAACTAAGGTAATATTAAAGATAATATGTATTTTAATATAAATCTTATAATATTTTATGATTTTTTTGTTATTTCATGACTTAAACCAGAAATTTATGATTACATTTAAACGAAACAGGTATATTTTGCTTTGGAACTTGAAAAAGAATTAAACACTCAGCAGCTTAAAGCTGTTTTAAATAACGAAAACTCGCTTTTAATCTTTGCAGGTGCAGGCAGTGGTAAAACCCGTGTTTTAACGTACAAGATAGCCTATTTGATAAAGGAAAAAGGATTTGATCCTTTCGAAATACTTGCTATTACTTTTACCAATAAAGCTGCAAGCGAAATGAAAAAAAGGGTGATAGAACTGGTCGGGAAAGTCGGCCAATATATGTGGGTATCGACCTTTCATTCATTTTGTGCACGTCTTTTAAGAAAAGAAATAAGCCGTTTCGGATATAACGAAAAATTCATAATTTATAACAGTGCCGAATCCCTCAAGTTGATTTCAAAATGCATTACCGATACAGGTTATGATTTGAAGACCGTTTCTTCAAAATCAGTTCAGGAAGTAATAAGTACTTCGAAGAATAAGCTGATGAATCACGAAAGTTTTTCAAAGAAGGCATTTGACCCGTTTGAAAAAATTGTGGCGAGGATTTTTCCCTTATATCAGAATGAGCTTTTTAAAGCAAATGCGCTTGATTTTGACGATCTTTTGTTTTTGACTGTGAAATTACTTAAAAATAATCCGGATGTAAAAGAAAAATATCAAAATCAGTTTAAGTATATACTGGTGGATGAGTTCCAGGATACGAATCTTGTGCAAAACGAATTGATTGTTCTTTTGCACGATGGAAGCAACAAAATTTTTGTCGTAGGCGATGACGATCAAAGTATTTACAGCTGGAGAGGAGCTGAGGTATCAAACATAATAAATTTTGATAAAAATTTTTCGAATACAAAAATAATAAAGCTTGAACAAAATTACAGGTCGACGAAGTTTATTCTGGATGCCGCAAACAAACTCATCAAAAATAACTTTTCAAGAAGCAAGAAAGAATTATGGACGCAAAGTCATGAAGGGGAGCTTATTTCGAAATTTCGTGCTCAAAACGAACAGGAGGAAGCAAAATTCGCAGCTAAAAAAATCAAAGATATGATTGAAAGCAATAGCGATAAAAGCTTCAGGGATTTTGCGATTTTTTATAGAACCAATGCCCAATCAAGAGCGATCGAAGAGATTTTTATAAGAGAAAGTATCCCATATCGTATTTTTGGAGGTCTTAAGTTTTATGATAGAAAAGAAATAAAGGACATGCTTGCATACCTTAAGGTTATATCGAATCCGAAAGATGTGATAAGCCTTACAAGAATCATCAATGTTCCCACCAGAGGAATAGGCAATACCACTATTTCGCATATTGAAAAATTTTCACGGAATAACGATATTACCTTTTGTGAAGCTTTTTATGGTATCGAAAGAATAAATACCGTAAATCCTTCGACCAGAAAAAAAATAAGAGATTTCATAGATATTTTGGATGAACTCAGGGATTATCTGGATAATCATACTATTGAAGAGACGATACAGCAACTTTGGGAAAAGACATCGTATATAAAAGAACTTGTTATCGAAAACACAATAGAATCTTTAAACAGGGTCGACAACCTAAAAGAGTTCCTTACTGTCGTAAAAGAATTTGAAGAAAATCGAAGCTTAATACAGGAAAATAACAAATTAAGTTTGCATGATTTTTTACAGGAAATTTCACTGGTTTCCGAAGTCGATAATTATGACGAAAATGCCGATACGGTTACTTTGATGACTCTGCATAATGCCAAAGGCTTGGAATTTCCGGTAGTGTTTATCGTTGGTTTGGAAGAGGGAATATTTCCCCATGTAAGAAGCATGACCGGAGGCTCCGATGATGTTGAGGAAGAAAGAAGACTTTGCTATGTAGGCATCACAAGAGCAAAGGAAAAAGTTTTTCTTACTTCTTCAATCCTTCATTATATTTATGGGGATCAGCGCGAAAGGTTAATTTCAAGGTTTATCGGGGAAATACCCGAAGAACTTTTCATTGATGAAAACGAAAATATCTCACTTTTATACCCATATGGCAAAGATGATAACTATGTTGCAAACAGGAAGCCGGTTTTTCAATTTGGAAATAACGAAAGATATTCGGGACAAAAAAATATAAACACAGATGAATTTTCAGGAAAATCCAAAAATTTTAAAAGATCTTCCGACGGTAGCTTGAAAAAGAAAAAAGATTTTTTAGACTTTAAAGTTGGCGATGTGGTGGAACATAAGTTATGGGGTAGCGGAGAGATACTAAGAACAAAGAAGTCTTCGGATGATCTTGAGCTTGATGTTGTTTTTAAGTCGGTGGGATTAAAAAAGATACTTGCAAGTATAGCCCCCATTAAAAAAATAAAATAAATATCATTTTGTTTTAAACCTTTTCCCTTTGCTAAAAGCAATATTTTTAATTAAATTGCAGTATACAAATAATTTGCGTTAGGTTAAAATTTACTTACATGTTTGAATTATTTTCTTTGTGAAAGCGTCAAAAATCCAGAATTTCAATAAAAATTTTTAATCTGATGACGCAAGACAGTTTTTTAAATCTTTTTTTAAAATAACAAAAATACAAAATAGTAAAACGATAAAGGAGATCATTATGGCAAAGTTAAAGATTGGTTTTGTTGCTGGATTTATGGTCGGTTTTTCTACAGAAGGTTTAAAAACTTTTAAAAATTATCAGAAAGAACTATCTAAAATGGCATCAGACCTGGATTTTGAACTGGTAGTTTTCGATACAATAATATCTTCAATGTCACAAGCAGAGCAGGTAAGAAAAGAACTGGATGATAAAAATATTGATTTTTGTTTGTTGTTCCATCCATCGTATATAGTTGGCGATTTTATTTTTGAAATTATGAAATCAAGAGCCTTTTTCGGTCTTTGGGCAATTGAAGAGTTGCGTGAGGAAGGTCCCATGCCTCTTGCGTCTCTCGTAAACCTGTCGCAAAATGCGGGTATCGCAAGAAATAATTTTGGGGTTAATCCGAAAAAGATAAAATGGTTTTTCGGAGATATTAATTCTAAGTATTTCAAACCAAGATTTAATATAACGATCAAAGCATTAAAGGCAATTAAAGCACTTGAGAATGCAAGGGTGGCTCAAATCGGAAAACTTGCTGATGGCCATATAAACCATACGATAGATCCAAGAGACATTTACGAAAATTTAAAAGTAAATGTTACAAGAGATTTTGAAGTCGAAGATGTAATGGCTTTGGGAGAAAAAATATCTTCTGTCGAGGTCGATAAGGAATATGATAAATTGATCAAAAATATTAGAATTGGCAAAGCCTCAGACGATAAGATTAAGTACTCCGTTCGTATGTTTCTTGCTATTAAAAAAATAGCTGCGGAAAATAATTATAGTGCGATCGCATTTTCATGCTGGCCCAAGCTGATGCCCAAAAAAGAGATGGTGGGATGCCTTGTAAATTCAATGCTTAATTCTGCCGGCATTCCTGGCGGATGCGAAGCAGATGTTTTAAGCACTATTTCAATGATGGTGCTTAAAGCTTTGACAAACAGACCGGTTGCAACCATGGATCTTCCTAAATTCGATGAAAATGACGACTCTCTTTTGTTATGGCATTGCGGCTCGGCACCAATAGAAATGGCTAACAACAGAGGATGTATTTGCGATAAGCATTACTTTGCGGAATATGATGAAAGTATCAAGAACTGTGCACCTATAACCGATATTGTTTTTAAAAAGTCAGAAATGACTGTATTCAGACTATTTGATGAAGGCAAAAAGTTTTATTATTTCACAGGAAGATTCTTTGACGAAAACAAAAAAGCTTTTAACGGAAGCCGTGGTTGGGTAAATGACCTTAAATTATATAACGAACCTATAAAAGTAATGGACCTTGCAAATACGATGATTCTTAACGGTTTGCCTCACCACTACCCTCTGGTTATGGAAAATGTAAGTACCTATCTTGAGGAAATGGCATATTGGCTTGGTATCAATAAGATAAAAAAACTTCCATATTCGGATTATCTTTATATATAATTTTTAAAAAAATAATATTATGACCGCAAGGGTATAAAAAATAGTATTGTTTTTTGCATGCTTCGCTGGCTTTATCATCAAAAGAAGATTTTTAAAATTATAATCAAAAGCAATCCTTTTACTTTTGATGATAATAAAGATAAAATGATAATCCTTAGTGCTGAATTTCGGTATTAGATTTTGAATAGGTTTTAAAATATTGATAATCTTGAATATTAAAAAATAAATTGAAAACGAACTATGGAAAATCATGAAGAAATAATAAAAAGTACTATTGAGTTGATAAAGATTGATTCGAGAAGCGGTGCCCATGCCGAAGACAATATAGTTGATTTCATTTCCGAAATGCTTGCTGGTTTAAAAATAAAATATGAAGTAATTCAGCATGAAAATTCCAGAAAAAGCTTGATCGCATTGCTTAACGGAGAAAATTCTTCCATGAATTTATTGGCGTGCGGACATTTGGATACTGTCAATCTTTCGAATATAGAGACTGATGAAAACGATAATATCAGCGTTAATGTAAAAGACGGCAGGATTTTCGGGCTCGGTTCTTCAGATATGAAAAGCGGAATAATCAGCATATTGTTTTCGTTAAAATATCTTGTAGAAAATAATATTAAACCCAAATACGATATCGCGGTGGCTTTAACTGGCGATGAAGAAGCTGATAAATCCGGAGCTTTGCATCTTTTAAAAAACGAAATTGTTAAAAAAACCAAACTGATGATCATTTCCGAGCCAACTAGCCTAAATTTAGGACTTGGCCAAAAAGGCCAGATTTGGATTGAAATCAAATTCAAAGGAAAGCAAGCTCATGGCTCTTCTCCTGAAAAAGGTAAGAATGCGATACTTATGGCGATGAGTTTTATTGAAAAGATTATGGATCCCGATTTTTTTGTAAAAAATAATAAATTTTTTACAAAAAGTACCATTAATATAGGTTTTATGGATGCACCCGGTTTTTTTAATATTGTTCAGGACAGTTGCAATGTAGGTCTGGATATAAGGATATCGCCTCCCGAAACGATACAGGAAGTTATGAGAAAGCTTAATTTAATACTCGGCAAGGAATTTAGAAAAAGCGAGTATGAATTAAAAATAATAGATAGCTTAAATTCATCATTTGTCAGCCCCGAAAGCAAAGCTGCCAGGCAGATTAAAAGCATAATCAATAAATATGCATCGGGTAAAAGAAAAATAGCGTTGTCTTATGCAACAGATGGTTCGGTTTTAAATACGAATTTAAATATCCCGGTAATAATTCTTGGACCAGGAACACCTGAAGTGATTCACAACAAAGATGAATATGTTATCATAGATAACATATTCAAAAGTGTGAGTATTTACAGAGATATATTTTTAAACCTAGATAAAATAATTTAATGGCTGCTTAAATATAACTAGATATAAAGGTATAAATACCTTATCTGTACCCGAGAAATTTAAATCGGTTATTTTAAAAGCATCGTTTATTCAGATTGAAGCAAGATGATTATTTTTTCCTTTATTTCATTAAATTTTACCGATGTAAATGTCCTG
>JAQUMQ010000094.1 GCA_028718045.1 Actinomycetota bacterium | reverse complement strand
TTCCTAAACGACATTTTATCAAAAGAATTTGTATATTTAATGACGGCTTTCTCGCCATTTTGCTTGACATTACTTATAATATCATCCACCAATTCGATCACATGTGTGGGTATTTCGAAATGACTTTTGCATATATCAAAAGCTTCGTCAATATTTTTTACTTTATCTACCCTTAAAAAATTTAAAGACATTTCGCTAATTTAATGAATAGTTGATATTGTTTCTATGGTTTTAGCAATGTTTTTAGAAAATTTTTACATTTTTTATCATGTTAATATATTAAAAATATTCAAATAAAACAATATCGATTTTCCGCAATCTTTACGACTCCCACATAAATACGAAAGATATAAAAAAATATGCGGCAAAATTCGATGTAAGTTTATCAACCCATAAGTATGACGCGATTATTTAAAAAACGGTTTAAAAAGTAAGTTTCCTTATTTTAGCCACGTAAAATCAAAAAAATAAAAATACGAAAATTATGAAACACAGTTATTTTTTCCAATTTTCTTCTTCGATTGCTTCTTCTTTTTTCTTTGCATTAAATTTGTTTACCAGAATATTTGCAATGATAAGAGCAACGATTATCGTTAGTCCGCTAATAAGATAGACCACCTTAAATGTTCCGACATATGAGCTGTCAATCCTGTAATATTCGATAAATATCCTGTAAAGAGAATAAACTATAAGATATGTATTAATAATCAAGCCATGCGGATATTTGTCTTTGTGTTTTTTAAAAAAGTAATGCATGAAAATCAGAATTCCAAACAAAATAAAATTAGCAATCGACTCGTATAAAAAAGTAGGATGAAAATATTCCGAATTCATGTAGTCCGAAGGTCTGTTTTCGGGCAATATATAAATTCCGATCTTTGAATTGGTTGGACGTCCGAATGCTTCCTGGTTAAAATAGTTGCCCCATCTTCCAATAGCCTGAGCGATAGCCAAACCCGGAACTATCGAATCCGCAAAAGCCCAAAATTCCACTTTTCTTATTCTTGCAAAAATTATCAATGCGATTATCCCGCCAATGGCTGCACCCTGAATTGCAAGTCCTCCTTGCCTATAGGCAAAAATATACAGAGGATGTTTTATATAGAAAGAAATATTAACCAGTACATGTAAAAGCCTAGCTCCAATAATACCTCCGATTATAGCAAACGGTGCAAAATTAATTATTTCCTCAGCCTTTAATTGTCTGTATTTGGCAATGTAATAAGACAATGCAATCGCAACAAGAATTCCTATTGCGATAAGTATTCCATACCACCTTATTTCGATTTTTCCAAAAAGATTGAATGCCACGGGATTTATGTTCAACTTATCCTCCGTAAAATATTAATTAGATAAAAATTATAACAGAAATAACAAGGAGTATATTATCATTTTTATTTATCTTTTTTGCAATCAGTTTTAAAAAATTCCATAACTTATATATTCAAATATTATGTATACATGCAGATAAACTCATTAACGTATAAATTGATAAACAAAAAAAGATTAACTTTTCATGAAACAATCTTAAAAAATGACAATCTAAATAAACGCATTCCCATGATTTAAATAGCTAGGAATCAATACCTGGCGTTTCATTTTTTCGTTAAGATAAGCTTGCAGTATATTTTGCTTTTTGATGATTGGCTAAAAATTTTTAATTATTTTTACTTTAAGCTACCCTATGATTAAATTCATGGCATATTCGAAAACTTCGTCAAGTGCATCCTGGCGCTTTAAAATATCACCTTTCAAGTCAACTTTACTATACGTAAAATCTTTGTCATATTTTATATAAAGCACGTCAAATAATGCTCTTATGGCTTTACGCGGGCAGTTAAAAATAGTGTTGGAATCTGAGCCGGCAGTACTTATAAAAACTCCTTTTCTTTCCTTTTCAATGATGCGTTTTCCAAGCTCATATTTTAAAGCCCAAAATCTTTGACATCTGTCTATGAAAGATTTTAAATAACCCGACACACATGTAAAGAAAACAGGAGAAGATATTGCCAGGAAATCGCAATTTATTAACTTGATATAGATTTTTTGCATTTCGTCTTTGATGGCACACTCACCATCAATAGAACAATGCCGGCATTCGATACACGAAGAAAACTTGATATCTTTAATAAATATTTTTTCGATAAACAAGCCGTTCTGATTTATGTTCTTGTTGCTTAAAAGGCCTTTTTCAAACCGGTCCATTAACTTACCGGTATTGCCTCCTCTTCTTGGGCTTCCATAAATCATGAGAACCGAAATTTTACTGTCTTTTTTTATATCATATAAGTTCATTTTTCACACTTTGCAATTAATCACAATCATAGCTCATAAACATACCCATTGTTATTTTCATGCCGGCTTTTACATGGATAAATTCTTCATTCCAGCTGCCGCTTAAAAGATTTTCAAGCAATCTGTTCGAACCTTTTATTTCCTCGAACCTCAAATTCAATTCTTTTGCTTTTGATATCGCCTTTTTACGGAATTCGCTAACTTCATAATTGCCCGTATTTATAAAAGCAAGTCTTTTATAGTTCTTTAGCATTTCGCCAACTACCCATTTCCAGGTAGCTTCGTCATACTTGGATTTTATATCAGAAAAACCTGCTATGATAAAATCATCGACTTCACCAAGAAATTCTCTCGTAACATAGTAAGTTCCGGGTTCTGTTTTAAATTGTTTTTTATATTCATCGACTGAGCCAAGCAGTATAGATATACAATCATCACATTTTGGAATTATCATATCGACTTTTTGGGAAACAAGCCCTTCAACGCTTTTGCCGCATAATGCATAACCAAGAACGATTAAACCGAATTTTTGGGACTTTTCTATTTCATCCTGAAGCTTACCCATGAGATCTTTACTGTTATTGTGAAGCCTTTTTTCAAAATTCACTACCGTCCAATTCGAGGGAATTTTATCTTTTATCTCGTCATATAAAACATCGCACACTATAAACTTGATTTTTCTTTTTTTTATATCGATCATAAACATTCCTTCTTTTAACCAATGCCTTTAACGATTGGACCCTTATAACTTGTACAGCTTAAGCCTTAAAGAATTGCTGACTACGGATATGCTGCTAAAAGCCATAGCTGCAGCAGCATACATCGGGTCAACCAATATGCCGTAAAAGGGAAATAAAACTCCTGCAGCCAAAGGAATGAGCAAAATATTATAAAAAAATGCCCAGAACAAATTTTGCCTTATTATTCTTATTGTATGCTTTGACAGCCTTATTGCTTTCAATACTCCGCTCAAATCGCCGCTTATCAAAGTAATGGAACTTGATTCCAATGCTATGTCCGTTCCAGTTCCCAATGATATCCCGATATCTGCCTGTGCCAGCGCAGGAGCATCATTTATTCCGTCCCCAACCATAGCTACTATTTTTTTGTCTGACTGCAGTTTCTTTATCTCGTTTGCCTTGTTATCAGGAAAAACTTCCGAAATCACTTTACTTATGCCGGCTTGTTCGGCGATTGCAATTGCGGTATTTTTGTTATCTCCGGTAAGCATGACTATTTCCAGGTTCAGCTTTTTTAATTTTTCTATGACTTTTAGTGCTTCATCTTTCAATGTATCGGCAACAGCTATTATTCCGCATAAAACACCATCGATAGACATAAAAATAGGAGTTTTGCCTTGTTTTGCCAAAGTTTTTGACTTTTCTTCGATGCCGTTTAACGAGATACCCATTTCTTTCATGAGCATGATATTTCCTTTTAAAATACTTCTGCCTTTTACCATGGCTTTTATACCCTTTCCGCCGATACTTTTAAATTCTGACGGTTCAACCAGGTCGATATATTCTTCAAAGGCTTTCTCGACAATAGCTTTGCCTAAGGGGTGTTCCGATCTTAACTCCGAGCTTGCCGCATAAAATAAAAGATCTTTTTTGTCTTTTATCATGCATTCGGGATTTAAATAAATATCTGTTACTTTTGGCTTTCCTTTTGTAAGTGTTCCGGTCTTATCAAAAACAATTGTATTTAATTTATGAGCTATTTCAAGACTTTGTGCATCTTTGATCAATATGCCATTTTCGGCACCTTTTCCTGTTCCTACAATAATGGCAGTCGGGGTAGCAAGGCCCAAAGCACAAGGACATGCTATAACCAGCACTGATACAAACCTTATGATTGCAAAAGCAAATGAATGATTAACTCCAAAAATCATCCACGAAGTAAAGGTAATAATGGCTATTCCCACCACTACCGGCACAAAAAAACCGGCAACCGTATCTGCAAGTTTTTGAATCGGAGCTTTTGAGCCCTGAGCGTCTTCCACAAGTTTTATGATCTGATTCAGGACAGTATCTTTTCCAATTTTAGTTGTCCTGAATTTAAAAGTTCCTGTTGTATTTATGGTGGCACCTATAACTTCGTCTCCGGCTTTTTTCTCTGCGGGAAGCGATTCTCCTGTCACCATCGACTCGTCTATATCCGAATACCCTTCGGTAATTATACCGTCGACAGGAATTTTTTCTCCCGGTTTTACAATAACGATATCGCCTACCCTAACGTCGTCGATATCTATTTCTATTTCATTTCCGTCTCTTACGACAATTGCATTATCAGGTTTTAATTTAAGAAGTTTCTTTATGGCATCCGATGCTCTGCCTTTTGCTTTTGCTTCAAAAAACCTGCCTAAAAGTATGAGTGTGATTATTGTTGCGGAGCTATCAAAATAAATTGCTTGCTCTATTTTCATTCCCGAAAACAGCTCCGGGAATAAAGCGGCAAATGTGACGACGGTGCTGTAAACAAACGCGGAAAGCGTACCGACAGCAACAAGCGTATTCATATCAGCAGTTTTATACCTAAATACCACCGTTATGCCCTTATAAAACTGCAAACCTACCCAGAATTGCACGGGTATCGTCAAAACAAGCAAGATCAAATATCTGTATTTTGCTTCCAATAAACCAAATCCGGGGATCAAATTCATAGAGCCGAAAAAGATTATACCTGAAAGAACGATTCCCGTTATCAATTTCCGTAAAAGCACTTTCTGTTTCTTTTTTTCTATTAATTCTTTTTTTTGTTCAAGGGATAACTTTATGGTTTCGGGCATTTTCGGTTTCCACCTTTTTATCCTACGATCAATTCATATCCCATTTTTTTTATTGCTTCCGCAATCATTTTCTTGTTTATCAAGCTTTCGTCATATTCCACCGTTATTTTTTCGGAAGCCAGATTCGCATTTGCGTTAATAATACCCTCGGTCTTTAAAAGGATCGTTTCTATCTTTTTTACGCAACTTGCGCATTCCATGCCAATGACAGGATAAGACTCTTTGATTATCGCCATATCGAAACCTCCTCGTCGCATACCTTTAAAAGCTTAAATATTGAATTACCGACATATATCGACACACTAATGCAATACATCATAAACCAACATAGCAATGTAATTTATTTTAATATTATCTTTTTTATCAGTCATCAGTTCGATCAGTTTTTTTATGTCGATAATATTGTATTTTAATGTATGAAAATTAAAGTACAACTGCAATAAAGAAAATAAATTAAAAAAATATCTTTAAAAGCCAGATGGCTATGGTTAAAATACCATTAATCATTAAAATATTCATATGACAATTAATTTAGCAATCATAATTCAGGGATAAAATCAAATGGAGCTTTATAGTTACGGCAATGATAAATTTGAATATACCATAAAACAAGAAAGCCTGACTGCCGAAAAAACTTGCAAAAACTTTCTTAAATATTCGATAACATTCGAATCACCTTATGCAAGTTCTTTGGCCGTAAACAACAATGTTTACGGCGAGCTGTTTCTTAAAGAGAATTTTTTTAAAAAAAATTCAAATATTTCGCCGTCTTCCAAAAACCAGATCCCGGACAAGTTTAAATATTACGATAAAGAAATTCCATTCATGATATTGCTTCACGGATTCTCAACAAGAAACGAGAAATTAAAAACTTACCATAACTTTATATATAATATGCTTGACGAAAATGTTGCGTGTCTTTTTATAAACCTTCCGTTTCATTTAAAAAGAAGGCCTCACAGCGAAACCAGCGGAAGGAGATTGATTTATTATGATGATCTTGACACATTGCTTTTTTTCCATCAATGCG
>JAQUMQ010000093.1 GCA_028718045.1 Actinomycetota bacterium | reverse complement strand
GACTAACGTTTTAGGAATATTGTTCACGCCGCCTATTATATTCATATTGCCATCCAGATCAATTATTTGAGGAAATACCGACTGGTCTTTTTTTTCGGGTACTTTTTCCAAATCTATATCCAGAAATATTGAAGTTCCCTGCCCTTCTTTTGAAAAGATTATTTTTATATCATCAGCATTTAATTTAATAGAAAAAAGAGCCATCCCCCTGCCATGGAAACCATATATATCTTTTACGGCGTTTTCCAATTTTGACGTAACTCTGGCTTCGAAAATCAAATTTTGGAATTTAGGCGGTATGCCGCAACCATCATCGACAAAATAAATGTATCTTTTGCTGTCTTCTACTTTTTTAGTTCCGATGAATATATTTTTTGCATTTGCATCGCGGCTGTTTCTCAAAAGTTCAACTACTATATCTTCGACAGACTTTATATCCTGTAAAGCTTGCCTTCTTTCAGCTTCCGATATCCTAAGCTTAACATAGCCGCTACCGAGATCTTGCTCAATATTTAATACATTATTAAGACCTAATTCAGATAAAAACTTTTTAATATCTGAATCATTTTGCATATTCTATCGCACGGCTTTCTCTTATTACGGTTACCTTTATCTGACCAGGGTATTCCATTTCGCCTTCGATTTTTTTTGCTATGTCTTTTGCAATAATTATCGACATATCGTCATTCACTTCTTCAGGTTTTACGATAACTCTTATTTCCCTGCCGGCTTGTATTGCGTAAGATTTTTCTATACCTTTAAAATCAGATGCTATCTTTTCAAGGCTTTCCAATCTTTTTATGTAACTTTCAATAGTCTCTCTTCTGGCACCAGGTCTGGCACCCGAAATTGCATCTGCAACCTGAACTATAACATCAAGCAAAGTTTCGGTTTCAATTTCGTTATGATGAGCCTCGATTGCATGGCAAATTTCATTATCTTCGTGAAGTCTTTTTGCAAGTTCGGCACCTATCAAAGCATGAGACCCTTCAATGTCATGAGTCAATGCCTTTCCTATGTCATGAAGAAGTCCCGCCCTTTTGGCTTTCTTGATATTTATGCCAAGCTCTGAAGCAATTACTCCGGCTACATATGAAACTTCCTTTGAATGCATCAAAACATTTTGACCATAGCTTGTTCTGTATTTCAATCGCCCAAGAACTTTTATAAGCCCTGGATTTACTTCACCTACACCTGAGTCAAAGACCGCAGTTTCACCTTCTACTTTTATTTCATTGTTAATAAGCTTGCTTGCCTTGTCATACATTTCTTCTATTCTTGCAGGATGGATTCTTCCATCTATTATAAGATTTTCCAGTGTCACTCTTGCTATTTCTCTTCTTACCGGATCAAACGAAGATAATATGACAGCTTCGGGAGTATCATCAACTATGATATTAATCCCCGTAAGATTTTCAAATACTCTTATATTTCTTCCTTCACGTCCGATAATTCTACCTTTCATTTCGTCATTTGGTAAATTCACTACAGAAACAGTTGTTTCGGTCACATGGTCTATTGCGCACCTTTGAATCGCTTGAGCGATTATCTTCTTTGCGATCTTATCCGCTTCTTCTTTTGTTTGCAGTTCTATCTTTTTTATTTCCTTTACTGCTTCATATTTGGCTTCTTCTTCCATTTTTTTAACAAGTATAGCCTTTGCTTCTTCCTTGGTTAGTTCTGCAATCGCTTCAAGTCTTAAAAGCTCCTTTTTTACTATTTCATCTAGTGATTTTTTTACCTCATCTATCTCTTTTTCCTTTTGTATTACTATCTGTTCTTTCTTTTCGATAAATGAAATCTTTTTCTCTATCGATTCTTCTTTTCCCAGAATCCTGTTTTCCATTTTTTGAAGCTCGAATCTTTGCTTTTTGATATCTTCGTCATTCCTTAACTTAATATTGGCAATCTCTTCTTTACCTTCGGCAATTGCTTCCTTTTTTAACGTAAGAGCTTCTTTTTTTGCATCTTCGACAATTCTTTTTGCATTTTGTTCGGCAGAATTTACTCTTGCATCTACCAATAATTTTCTATAATATATACCTCCAAAAAACCCAGCTATTAATATAACTGCTCCGATTCCGATAATCTTTAATACTTCATTCATTAATACACCAGTCCTCCCAATAAAAAATCGAGCAAAATTGCCCGATTTATTGTGCATATTCAATTCTGGGATATTAATCTTACGTGAAAAAACTAGCTATAATTTGAATTTAATTATTAAATTTTTTTTATCTTTGGTTTTATATCAATAAAAAACTTACGATATTAACAATTAATCACAATTCATAAAACAACATAGAAAATTTTCACTATTCACTAATAAATATAGTACTTAAAATCCCAGTTTATAAATATTTATCTAAAATCTAAAATTTTAATTCTAGATATATAGCAAAACCACTATAAATTAATAAAAATCAGGCAATTATTTTTTAAAAAATAATTAAAGTAATTTTATCTTTAAGATTGATATTAGTCAAGAAAGTTACAAACATGTGTCATTTAAAAGTTTAAAACATATATGTCAATGCCGTATTTTCATATTATTTGAATGAATAGCTTTATTTTAATAATTATTTCTTACTATAACAGAGATTTTTTTATTATAATGAAATCAAGATTTTAGATTTCAATTGATTTGATAACCATATCTTTTGGCAGGGATACGGAGAGATTCTTACTTTTGCATTTGCTGCAAGCCGAAACAAGCTTAAAGACTTCAAAACACCGCCCGCAATTAATGCATTGTATTTTTATCTTTTCTTTTTTAAACACCAATATTGCATTTTTTAATGCAGGTTCATTTTTAGATAAAAGCTTGTAATAAAACTTGACTGAATCAGGTTCAATTCCACCGTAAGGATTGATAAGCAAATTAATCCTTAAAACCTTTTTTATGTCTTTGCCTGCTATTTTTTCTTTTATTATATCGATAATCGATTTTGTTATTGGAAATTCATGCATTCATCGGTAATAAAAATAAAATTATAAACAACATTAAAGTATAAGCTTCAAATCAATGTTATTTGACAATTACCTTTAAAAAATGTCTTTTTCCTCTTTGAATCACTTTGAAGTTTATGTCATTTAATGACAATTCGAAATTAATATCCGAAACTTTCTTGCCGTCAATTTTTAAACCGCCTTGCTCAACAAGTCTTTTAGCCTCCGCATTAGACGAGCACAACTTTGTTTTAGAAAGAAATGTTGTGATTTTTATTTTACCCAGTGGATAGTCATCTTTATTAATTATATACTCGCTTACGTCATCCGGGATAGATTTTTCTTTGAAAATTTTATTAAAATTACTCTCAGCTTCCTTAGCAAAATCTTTATTGTAAAGCCTTTCAACGATCATGTATGCCAATTTCCGCTTTACAACAACAGGATTAAGTCCTTCGTCTTTAATGCTGACTTGAATATCGGAAATCTCCTTCTTGGAAAGATTTGTTAATAAATTGTAATAATCAATCATTACCGTATCGGGTATCGACATTATTTTACCATAAATCTCATCCGGGTTTTCATTTACACCAATGTAATTTCCGAGACTCTTGCTCATTTTTTGAGAGCCATCAGTACCAACAAGAATGGGCATCGTTATTGCGATCTGCGGTTTTTGTCCGAACTCCTTTTGAAGCTCCCTACCCATCAACAAGTTAAATTTTTGATCTGTTCCTCCCAATTCCACATCAGCTCTTATCGCAACCGAATCATATGCCTGCATCAGAGGATATAAAAATTCCATAATGGTTATTGGCAAATTCCCCGAAAATCTTTTTTTGAAATCATCCCTTTCAAGCATTCGTGCAATCGTAAACCTGGATGTTATATTAAGCACTTCTGAGAATTTTAAAGGTTCGAGCCATATCGAATTTTTAACGACGGTTGTTCTGGATTCATCTATTATCTTAAATGCTTGTTTCATATAAGTTTTTGCATTTTCTTCAATCTTTTCGGGACTCAAACTTGGTCTTAAAATAGAACGACCTGTAGGATCTCCTATTCTTGCCGTATAATCTCCTATTATCAACGTAGCATTATGTCCAAGATCTTGAAATTGTCTTAGTTTTGTAAGAACGACCATATGTCCCAAGTGTATATCTGGCGCAGTAGGGTCAAGACCTAACTTTATGTTAAGCGGTTTATCGCTTTTTATGGATTCTGCCAGCAAAATTTTTAGCTCATCAAGTATAAGAACATCTTCCGCGCCTTTTAAAATGCTCTTAAGCTGCTTATCTAATTCTTTTTCAACCATTATTTTATTATTATATTTATATTGATTAATTTTTATAATATCGCAAATGTAGTAAAAAAACATAACAATATTAGCATAAGAAAAATTTTATTTCCATAAATACAATACTTATGGTATTGAAATTATTTTAAAATCTGTTTAAATCTTTTAAGATAACTTATGGTGGATTTTATATTAATAATTCATAAAGGCAATAATAATATAATAGTAAATAAAAATAGCAAAACCATATACAACAATTAACAAAATATGAAAAATCTTAATAAAGATATCAAATACGAAAAAAGTAAAAAAAGCAAAAACAAAAAAGGGTGCTTTTTTGGGGTTTTTATAGCTTTCATAATCATAACATGCATTGCATTGGTACTCGGATCACTAATTGTTTTTTATTATTACTTGACGGTACCAAAGCTTGAAGAACTCACGCCATCTCTCATTGCTGAAACTTCAAAAGTATACGCAATTGACGGAAGTATTTTAACGGAATTTCATGCCGCCGAAAACAGAGAGATTATTCCTTTTGGCAAAATGTCCGTAAATATCAAAAACGCCGTGGTTGCTGTTGAAGATAAAAGATTTTATGTTCATCAAGGAGTTGATTATAAGAGAATACTGGGTGCCCTTATTGCCGATATAAAATCAAAAGATTATTCACAAGGAGCCAGTACCATTACCCAACAGTATGTTAAAAATGTTTATTTCAGTCACGAAAAAACAATACGAAGAAAAATAAATGAAGCATTGGTTGCAATTCAACTGGAAAGAAACTATACAAAAGACAAGATTCTGGAAATGTATTTAAATACCGTAAATTTCGGAGCGGGTTCTTATGGCATTGAAAAAGCCGCACAAACCTATTTTGGCATAAGCGCTGAAAATTTAACTATTTCGCAATCTGCTTTACTGGCAGGGCTTCTGAAAGCTCCCGAGGTTTATTCCCCGTTCAATAATCTAAATAAAGCAATAAGCAGAAGAAATACCGTACTTTCTTTGATGAAGGAACAGGGTTTTATAAATATCAAAGAATACGAAAATGCAATTGAAGAGCCCATACAACTTAATACCAAGAAAAATAATATAAATAATGAAGAAGATAGATTTGCCCCTTATTTCATAGACTACATCAAGCAACAGTTATATGATAAAAAATTTACCGACTACAATGTCTTTAAAGGCGGTTTAAGGATATATACGACACTTGATAAAAGTTTGCAGGTTAAGGCAGAAAACGCATTTAAAAAAGTTTTTCCTGAACCTATAAAACCTTCGTATGCTTTGATATCCGTAGATTCCAATAACGGATTCATATATGCATTGGTAGGAGGCAAGGATTACAAATTAAGTAAGTTCAATATCGCAACACAAGGTAAAAGGCAACCCGGATCCGTATTTAAAGTCCCTGTATTGCTGGAATCAATAATAAAAAATATTCCTCCGGAAACTACATTTAATCCAAATGGTCCTATGGCAATTGACATCAAAGGCTCTAAGCCTTGGCAAGTGGATAATTATGGCGGCGAAAAATTTCAGGAACCGTTAAATCCAATGACAATAGTTGATGCTACGATACATTCGGTAAACGTAGTTTATGCTCAATTGATCATGCAGGTTGGTGCTGAAAACGTTGAAAAACTACTTAACGATATGAACATAACAGATATAGGAAGCAATCCCGCAATCGCACTTGGAGGATTAGAGAAAGGAATAACGCCTTTGGATGTCAGTAAGATATTTACAACAATAGCTTCGGGCGGAGTTTATCATGAACCGGTTTGCATTTTAAAAATAACCGATTCCAAGGGAAATATTTTATACGAATATGATCCTCAGACAAATACCTCGACAAAAAAAGTCTTGGAAGAGCCTCAAGCATTTCTTGCAACTCAAATTC
>JAQUMQ010000092.1 GCA_028718045.1 Actinomycetota bacterium | reverse complement strand
TATAACAAGAAGATCTGCTTCAATAAGCCCCGAAATAAGTGCCGCGAGTGTATCGTTATCGCCAAATTTTATTTCGTCAAGAGCCACGCTGTCATTCTCGTTTATTATAGGAATCACATTTAGCTCAATAAGGCTTAAAATGGTGTTTTTTATATTTAAGTATTGCGCTCTCTTGGAAGTATCTTCGCGGGTAACGAGAATCTGCCCTACCTTTTTATTGTTTTTATAAAAAAAACTACTGTAAACTCTCATAAGATCATGTTGGCCTACTGCGGCGACTGCCTGAAGCATGGAATATTTCCTAGGTTTATCGATGATATTCAAATATTTAAGCCCCGCAGTGATAGCTCCGCTTGATACAATAATTACTTCGAGATTATTGTCTTTTATTTTAGATATCTCTCCCGTAAATTTCTGTAAATTTTCCATGTCAAGCCCACCTGTCGGAGATGCCAAGCTGCTCGAACCTATTTTAACAACAATTCTTTTTATTCTTTTTAGGTATTTTTTTCTTAAATCTTCCATTCGGCTAATCGATCAATTTAAATACAAGTGTGCCTATGATAACAGTCGAGCCTTCTTTTATGCCCATTTTTTTTAGTTTATCACCAATGCCCATTTTTTTTAATCTATTCTTTAAATATTCAAGCGCTTCTTCATTATCAAGATCGGTCATCGAAATCATGCGCTCAAGATATCTGTTTTCGACAAAATATTCGTCTTTCTTTTTTATTATTTTTATATCGTCTTCTTTAAGGCTGTCTTCATCCAAAGCATACACCTTGATATTTTCATCTGATTTTAGGCTTTCCTTTTGTTGCATTTTTATATTTCTTTCGAGCCTTACTTTTTCGCTTAGTACTTTTACGAGCTCGATTATATTTTCGCCGGTTTTTGCGGAAACCTGAACTATTTCTTTGTCTGTAAATTCGAAAAGTTTTTTTTCTTCGGTATTCAAAATATTTCTATCAGAAATAAGATCGATTTTATTGATGGCTATTATATAATTTCTGTCATATAAATCGGCATTGTAAAGCTTTAGTTCTTCCCTTAATTCCAAAAAACTTTCCGATAATGACTTCTCTTTAGAGATCAAATGTTGGCAATCCAAAACAAAAACTATTACCATCGTACGTATTATATGTCTTAAAAATTTGTCGCCAAGTCCCACTCCCATATGGGCGCCTTTTATCAGTCCCGGAATATCGGCAACAACGAAACTTTCGTCTCCATGATAAACCATTCCAAGATTTGGAGTGGTTGTAGTAAAAGGATAATCGGCAATTTTTGGTTTTGCTCTGGATATCATGCTTATAATCGATGATTTACCTGCATTTGGGAAACCAACCAAAGCAACATCAGCAACAAGCTGAAGCTCGAGGTTAATCCACATACTTTCAGTTTCTTCGCCTTTTTCCGCAAATGAAGGAAATTTAAGCTTTTGAGATACAAAGCTTGCATTTCCTCTTCCGCCTCTTCCGCCTTTGGCAACGATAACTTTATCTCCGGATTTATCGAGATCAAATAGAATTTCGCCTTTCTGATTTTTAATTATTGTGCCTTGCGGTACTTTAATAAAAAGATCTTCTCCGCTTTTCCCTGCTTTCTTGTTCGAAGATCCTCTCTGACCGTTTTGAGCTTTATAATGTATTTTATACTTAAAGCCATACAAAGTGCTTAAGTTGGCACTGGCTTCGATTATAATATCTCCTCCTTTTCCTCCATTACCACCACAAGCTATTTTTTTTACTCTGTCTTTTAAAAGGAAAAAAGATACGCTGCCCGAGCCTCCGTTACCTGCCTTTATATTTATTTTTGCTTCGTCTAAAAACATGATTAAACTATTATAACATTAGCAATGCAAACAAAAAATCTGGCTTTGGTTTTCAGCCAGATTTCAAATTAAACCTTTGAACTTAATATAAATACCGCTATCTATTAATATACAAATCCAACGATATTTTAATTTTATTTTAAATATCGATATTGTATATATCTTATATCTTAAAATATCTTATATCTTAAAACTATTTTTATACCTTACTCGAATGCCATAATTTTAACCGCAACCACCTAACTTAAATTTTATGTCAGTCAAGTTCGAACAATATAAAAGCATCGTTGATGACTACAGCTTTATAATAGCGACCTAAAACAATTATGCCTTGGGCAGAATGTTTATGACCTTACCTTTTTTAGTGTTTTTTATGAATTCCAATACTCCGTCTGTTTTTGCAAATAAGGTAAAATCCTTGCCCATCCCTACATTAATTCCGGGCCTGAATTTTGTTCCCCTTTGTCTTACTATTATATTGCCCGCTTTTATTTCCTGGCCTCCAAACATTTTTATCCCTAAATATTTAGGATTGCTGTCTCTGCCATTTCTGGAGCTTCCTACACCTTTTTTACTTGCCATATTTTATCCTTCAATCATTTTTTTACGGTTATTTTTTCAAGGCTAAGCAAAGTTAAATTTTGTCTATGACCAACCTTACGATGATATCTTTTTTTAGCCTTATATTTATATGCGATAACCTTATCTCCCCTGAATTGTTTTTTTATGGTTGCTTCGACTTCCACATTGTCGAGAACAGGTTTCCCGACTTCGGTATTATTGCCGTCACTATAAAAGTTTACATCAGTAAGCTTAACCTTATCGCCTTCATTGCCGTTTATGCGATCGATAACGATATTAGTATTTTCTTTAATTTTATATTGTCTACCCCCGCTTGTAATTATCGCGTAAATTTTGGGCCTCCTCTAAAACATTTAATTAAAATATACATAGAAACCAATATATGAAATAACAAAAGATGATATTAACACAGTATTATTTTTAAAGTCAAACCAAAATTAATTAAAAATAATTAAAACCAAAAATATTAAAGTTTTGTTGCAAGAAATCAAAATTAAATAATTTCAGCAACAGCGCTGGTTTTTGATATGGTTTTTATCTTAACAGTCACTCTTTTACCCATTAATCTTTTTCCGCCTATGATCTGAATTATATATCCATCTATTCTTGCCAAAGCATCCTCAGAATTATGCAGGTAAGTTTCTTCTATGAACAATTCAAGGCAATCGCCTTCCCTGAAAGGCTTGGAAGATTCTTCGACTTCCTTATAGCTTCCTTTAGATACAACCACCAATTCATCCATCGGTAAATTATCATCGCCTTTGATTATTATATGCTTTCTTGTTAAGTTTTCCAGTGCTTTTAAGTTCCTTCCTCCTTGGCCGATAACCTGGCATGCTATTGCCGTATTCAACTTGATAAAGAAAGCTTTTTCTGGATTTTTTATTGAAAGCGTTTTTATTTTTCTTTCAATATCATATTTGATAGTTTCTTCCGATTTTACAAAGCCGGCTCCCTGGCAGCATGGGCATGGCTTGCATAAAGTTCCAAGAATTCCGTCCGAGACATTTTTTCTTGTCATTTCCAAAAGACCGAATTTTGAAAAATTCAAAATTTCGGTTTTTGTCTTGTCTTTATCCAGGCACTGTTTAAATTTTTCGAGAACCTTTTGTTTGTCTTTTTCGTTTGACATGTCTATGAAATCTATTACAATGAGCCCTCCTATATCGCGAAGTCTCATATGATTTGAAATAACCTCCGCAGCTTCAAGATTGGTTCTCAAAATTGTTTCAGACGCGTTTTTATTGGATGTGTACTTTCCCGTATTAACATCGATCGACGTGAGGGCTTCTCCGCTGTCGATAACGATAAATCCGCCGGATTTTAGCCACACTTTTCTTTCGATGGCACCGTCAATAACTTCATTGACATTGAAAGCCTCAAATAAGTCATCGGGTCCGGGATGTATATTTATATTCGTAAACCTTATTCCAATATTTCCGAGATATCTTGAAATTTCTTTTCTTACTTCTTTTCTGTCGACATAAATCGCTTTGAAATCATCAGAAAATAAATCCCTGAGCAATCTTAAAACTACCGGCTGCTCGTCATTTATAAGGCTTGGTTTTTGAGATTTTAAAATTTTTCTCTGAATGAAACCCCATGTTTTAAGCAACTGCTTTAAATCCCTTTTAAGTGTGTTTCTATCAGCCAGCTTTGCAGCAGTCCTTACGATTATTCCGCAATCTTTTGGTTTTATTTCTTTCGCTATCTGTCTTAGGTTGTCTCTTTCGCTGTCGCTTAGCTTTTTAGATACGCCTATGCCGTCGTTGTACGGAGCAAGAACTAAATACCTGCCCGGTATCGAAATAAACGTGGTAAGCCTTGCTCCTTTGCTTTTAAGGGGATCTTTGGTTACCTGTACGACTACCAGTTGGTTTGGCTTAAGTATATGCTGGATTCTTTTCGGTACTTCTTCGCTTTCCTCGAAGTCCATATCCAACACGACTTCATTGATATATAGGAAAGCGTTTTTTTCTTCACCGATGTCTACGAAAGCGGCATCTAAACTAGGGAGGACGTTTTCGACTTTCCCTACATAAATATTACCAACAATAGATTTTTTATGCTTTCTGTCAAAATATAACTCTGTGACTTGTCCGTTTTCAATAATGGCAACACGTGTTTCGCCGTCGCCAGAACTGACAAGCATTTCTTTGCTCAATTTTACCTAAACTCCTTAGGTCAAACAATATCAAGTGGAGTTTTAAGATTACCTTTTCTTAAAACATAGGCTTCTTCCTTAAAATAATCTTTAAACACAATGCTTTCATTGTTTGACAAATATTTAAAATATTTTAAAAATTCATTAAATTTAAAAACCTTATTATTTTCTAATGTCTTAGTATATCCAATTATACTTAAATTAACAACAAAACCGCCAATTTCATGATAATCCAGCTTGTAAATTGAATGGCAAAATTCCGGATGAATCGATATTTCATGCTTTATTTTTTTTCCAACGTTTTTTTTAAAATTTTCCAACTTAAAACAATAGCTGCAAAATGCAATATCGCTCATTAAGCTCGGAACCTTAGAAAGTACATTTTTAGATTCGACTACTTTCATGCACTCTTTTAATTGCAGGTTGATCCGGTCTTTAAAATCTTCTTCGTTTATCCTTTCTGTGATTTCTATATCTGAATATTCAGCCATACTTGCAAGCCCCACAGGTATGGGGAAGCTGAAGTTGATACGCGGATTCGGATTAAAACCTTTGCTGTATTTAACATTTATCTTTGCCCTGTTAATTGCCATAACGATAAATCTTACAGTCTCCAGATGAGATAAATATTTAAATTCTTTTAATTTAATAAATTTAAAACGTATTTTAGCTTCTTCTTCCATTGTTTAAAGCTATGCTTTTTGCATTATCGAACTCTTTTATTAAAAATTCCTTGCTTGTGGATATATCAATAAAATCCCATGGTAAGACTTCATGTATGTCAGCTTCTCTTTCCGTAAAGTAGTCGATATCTATATCTTTTTTACTGAAAGCATTCTGCCAGATTTTAAAATCAAAAAATTCACTCCAGTTATCAAATTTGGCGCCATTTTTAAAAGCTTCCTCTATGACATCTGCGATCTTTAAATTACCTCTTGCAAGCGCACATTCTAACTTGCTTCTTTCTGGATCTGACCAACTTATGGTTACAAATTTTTTTGGTAATTTTTGCCTAATCCGTAAAAATTTTTGGTTAAGCTTTTCTATCGAATCTTGCCCTGCCCATTGAAACGGCGTAAATGGTTTCGGAGAAAATGCGTTTATGCTAAGATTTATGTTTAGTCTGCCGATTTTGTTTTTTGGCAAAATAGCTTTGGCCGTACCAATAATTTTATGGACAAGATCCGGTATTGCCTCAATGTCTTTTTCATTTTCAAAAGGAAATCCTATCATGAAATATAATTTTACTTTTTCCCATCCCTTTTCGAAAGCAATTTTAATACATTCAAGCATTTCCTCTTCGTTAATATTTTTATTGATTATGTTCCTCATAACCTGAGTTCCGGCTTCGGGAGCAAAAGTCAAACCTGTTTTCCTTCCGCTTTGAACCGTCTCCGCAATACTTAATGTAAAACTGTCAAATCTTAAGGAAGGAAGGGAAACCGATATTTTTTTATCTCCTTTTGAATTGATAAAGCCGTTTATCAGCGAATTGAGATCTTTATAATCAGAGCTTGAAAGAGAGAGGAACGACACTTCGTTATAGCCACTTTTATTAACACCTTCGATGCAATCGCAAATA
>JAQUMQ010000091.1 GCA_028718045.1 Actinomycetota bacterium | reverse complement strand
ATATTTTTTCCTGCGCTTATTGCAAAAACCGGGATTATCAAACGGTTTAAGATTGATTTCTTTAATATTTCATTAATGCTTTTAATGTCAATTTCTTCACCGTTTAAATATTTTTCAAGCAATGTTTCGTCATTTTCAACAATATCTTCGATGAGGGAGTTATATCTTGAGTCGGCAAGTTCTTTTATTTTTGCATCCATATCGGTTTTTGTGCCTGTTTTAGAATCACTTTCATATGTATATGCAGTTTTTTGCAATATATCTACGACTCCATGAAATTTTTCACCTTCGCCGACAGGCAAAGTAAAGGGGACGAGAGGAACCGAGAAATTTTTCTTTATATTTTCTATTGCTTTTAAATAATCGACATTCTCCTGATCCATCTTGTTCATTATACAAAAAACCGGAGTTGCTTTTTTATCGAGTTCTTCGATTATTTTTTCCGTTACGGCTTGGATGCTTGCTTTGGGATCAAATAACAATAAAGCGCCGTCTATGACCTGTATTGCTTCCAGAGTTTGCCCAATAAAATCCAGATAGCCGGGGCAATCTATTAAATTTATATTATGGTTTTTCCATTGATAATTTAATATGCTTGAACTTATGGAAAATCCTCTTTTTGTCTCAAGTGGACTGAAATCCGAAACCGTGTTCTTTGTTTCGATTTTACCTAATCTGTCTATTGTTCCAGAATCATATAAAAAACATTCGGCAAGTGTTGTTTTGCCTGTATTGTTTCCTGAAACAAGCCCTATAACCCTTTTATTATCTATGCTCGAGCTAGCCATTAAATCCTCCTGATATGATATATACAATTATTAGAAAAATATTTTTAAAAACATCACTTGAGAAATAATAAAGACACCAAAAAAAACAAACAAAAATATACCATAAAATAAGTAATGTGTAAAAAAAATGAAAAGCAAGTCTTTCAAGTGAAAATTTATGGACTTATTTGATATATTATTAATTTTTTTTTTGCTATAATACATTGTTTATTTTTAGTGATAAAATATTAATGCTTAGATTGATTATGCTTAAATTAATTATAATGATATATTGAAAGCAGTTTTATTTAAAGTTTTATAAATTTATTTATCAGATATAATTATTTTTTTAAGAATCGTAACCTTAAAAGGGGGATTTAATGGGATTTTTGGGTGCAGTAATACTCATAATAGTTATATTGGTAGTAATATTGATTATTATTATAGGACTTTATAATTCCATTGTTTCACTTAGAAACAGAGTAGACAATGCCTGGTCTCAGATTGATGTTCAACTCAGAAAAAGATTTGATCTCATACCCAATCTTGTCGAAACAGTAAAGGGTTATGCGGCTCATGAACGGGAAACTTTGGAAAAGGTAATACAAGCAAGGCAGATCGGGCTTGATGCAAATACCGTAAAAGATCAAGCACAAGCCGATAATATGATAAGCAGTACTTTGAAATCATTATTTGCAGTTGCCGAAAATTATCCAAATTTAAAAGCCGATACTCATTTTGCAAAACTTATGGAAGACTTGCAAGGGATAGAAGAAAATATTGCTTTTGCAAGACAGTTTTATAACGACATGGTCATGCAATTCAATACCAGAATCCAGACATTTCCCGGTAATGTTTTTGCAGGTATGTTTAATTTTAAAATAAGAGATTATTTTTTGGTAGAAGATATGACGGCAAGAGAACCGGTCAAAGTGCAATTTACAAAGCAGCAATAAAATTTTGAACGGCAGAAATAATATGGTTGGTGAAAAAAATGTATCAGCAAATTACTGCCAATAAGGTAAAATCGATATTTACCATTGTTTTTTTCATATTATTTATAAGTATAGCAGGTTATTTTATAGGATTTATTTTTGATTACAAATATGGTGCCGGAAATTTTTTCTCGTTAGCCATACTGTTTTTTGCTTTTCTGATTGCATTAGTAGCTAGTTTTACAAGTTATTATTATAGCGACAAGATAGTTCTTCAAATATCTAATGCGCACCCTATTGAAAAAGAATCTGATTTAAGAGTAAGCTATATGGTTGAAGGGCTTTCCATAGCGGCAGGGATTCCTGTTCCTAAAACATACATAATTGAAGATAAGGCAATGAACGCTTTTACAACAGGAAGAAACCCAAAAAACGGAGTATTGGTTTTGACTCGTGGAATAATTGATAATTTGAATAGAGAGGAATTAAAAGGAGTAATATCTCACGAAATTTCTCATATAAAAAATTATGATATTTTACTGGGAACGGTTATAGTTGTTTTTGTCGGAATGCTTTCAATAGCAAGCAATTTTATATTAAGAAGCTTTTTTTTAGGCGGAGGAAAAAGAAGGTCAAACGAACGCAATATTGGAGGATTGTTGGGGATAATAATGTTGATTATAGGGCTTTTATTAATTATATTTTCACCGATAATAGGAACCATGATCAGAATGGCAATAAGCAGAAATAGGGAATTTTTGGCTGACAGTAACGGTGTGCTGATTACCAGATATCCAGCCGGGCTGTCAAATGCACTTAGGAAGATAAGCGCCAACAGTTCGGTTGAAAATGCAAGCAGCGCAACATCTCATTTATTTATTGCCGATCCTTTAGCCAAGAAAAGCAAACCTATGCTGGCTAGTTTATTTAGTACGCATCCACCGATTGAAGAGAGGATAAGGAGACTGGATGAAATGTCTCTTGGAATAGGAATAAAAAAATAGGAGGAATATAAAAAATGGAAAAAGGAACTTTAAAATTAAAAACGGGACTTGCCGAAATGCTTAAAGGCGGAGTCATAATGGACGTTACATCTGTCGAGCAGGCAAAAATTGCCGAGGAAGCAGGTGCGGTTTCTGTTATGGCGCTTGAAAGAATTCCCGCAGATATAAGAGCTGCCGGCGGAGTGGCAAGAATGACTGATCCTGAAATAATATTGAAAATAATGGATGCAGTAACAATTCCGGTTATGGCAAAATGTAGGATAGGCCATTTTGCGGAAGCTCAAATTCTTGAATCATTAGGCATAGATTATATAGATGAAAGCGAAGTGCTGACTCCGGCTGATGAAAAGCATCATGTCAACAAATGGAATTTCAAAGTTCCATTCGTATGCGGGGCGACAAATCTTGGAGAAGCTTTAAGGCGTATCGGTGAAGGAGCTGCAATGATTAGAACAAAAGGAGAAGCCGGAACCGGAAATGTCGTAGAGGCAGTAAGGCATATGAGAACAATAAGGGATGAAATAAAAAAAGCAGCCGCATTGCCAAAAGAAGAACTCATGTCGGTAGCAAAAGAAATGGGTGCCCCATATGAGCTTGTGGTGCTTGTCAACGAAACAGGTAAGCTACCGGTTGTTAACTTTTCGGCAGGCGGCATTTCGACGCCGGCTGATGCGTCATTAATAATGCAACTTGGTGCAGATGGAGTTTTCGTTGGCTCGGGTATATTTAAGTCCGAAAATCCATTAAAGATGGCGAAAGCTATAGTGGAAGCCACGACTCACTATAAGAATCCTGAAATACTTGCCAAAGTATCGAAAGGGCTTGGAAATGCTATGAACGGTATAGAACTTTCAAAAATACCCAACGAAGAACTGATGTCGGCAAGAGGGTGGTAATATAATTTGACAAAACGAGGAGTAAGTGTCGGTGTTTTGGCATTGCAAGGTGCATTCAGAGAACATGTTTATTCGATTAGATTGTGCGGAGCAAGGGCAATTGAGATAAAGTTTCCATATCAACTCGATGAAGTGGATGGGTTGATTATTCCCGGTGGGGAAAGCACTACTATAAGGAAATTAATAAATAAATACGGTTTCAGGTATTATTTGGATGAATTTAACAGATCCAAAAAACCTATATTCGGAACATGTGCGGGATTAATTTTGGTTGCCAAAAAAGTCCTAAACGAAGATGCCGGCTTAGGTTATATTGATATTGAAGCTCAAAGAAATTCATATGGAAGACAGATAGATAGCTTTGAGGAATATGTGAAACTTAAGTTCGGTGGAGAAGAAAAATTTAAAGCCATTTTTATCAGAGCTCCAAAGATATTAAAAGCAGGACCCGATGTTGCGATATTGTCTAAAATTAATGATAATATAATTTTGGCAAGACAAAATAATATTCTTGTAAGCACTTTTCATCCTGAGTTGCAAAAGGATATGAGAATTCATGAGTATTTTTTAAAGATGATAGGAAAAAGCATAAAAAGGGAGAATTAATATGTCCGGTCATTCAAAATGGCATTCGATAAAACATAAGAAAGCTAAAGAAGACGCAAAAAGAGGGAATATTTTCGGAAAACTATCAAGAATAATCTCTGTCGCAGCCAAAGAAGGTGGAAGCGGAGATCCTGCAAACAATAATGCGCTTGCTAATGCAATAGCAAAAGCCAAAGAGTATAATCTTCCGCAAGACAACATAGAAAGAGCTATAAAAAAAGGCACCGGCGAAATGGCCGGCATTAAGTTCGAGCATATGACTTATGAAGGATACGGGCCAGGCGGCATCGCCATAATGGTTGATGTGACGACAGAGAATAGAAACAGGACTGCCGCAGATATAAGAAGCATATTTTCACGAAGCAACGGAAATCTTGGAGAGTCGGGATGTGTTGCATGGATGTTTGACAGGAAGGGCATAATAACGGTAAGCAAGGAATCCGTAACGGATTATGACGATTTTATGCTTAAGTCTATTGACAGTGGCGCCGAGGATATAGAAGAAACCGATGAATCATATGAAATCAAAGTAGATCCCGCACAATTAAATGAGGTAAAAAGTAATCTGGCAAAAAATGATATAAAAGTTAAATTTACAGATATATTATTGATACCTAAATCAACGATTAAATTGTCGAAAAGCGATACCGAAAAAGCTTTGAAGATAATAAATACCCTTGATGATTACGATGACGTTGAAAATGTTTATACCAACCTGGAAATTGAAGACAAAATGCTTGAAGAAATCGAGTCATGAGTCTTTTTTAAACAAATGCTTAATGATGCTAAAAGAATATTAGGAATAGACCCTGGATTGCAGACAACGGGGATAAGTGTAATCGAAACATCAGGTTTAAAGGCATATGAAACATTGTATTGCGGGTGTATCGAAACTATAAAAGAGAAAAAACTGGAACAAAGGTTGGTGGAAATATATTCTTTTGTAAATGAAATAATTTCCAAATATAATCCATATTGTCTTGCGATAGAAGAAATTTTTTTTAGTTCAAATGCCAAAACTGCAATTAATGTAGGGCAGGCAAGAGGAGTGGTATTGCTTTCCGCATGTATTAATAAAATTAAGGTTTTTGAATATACTCCGCTTGAGGTTAAGCAAGCTATAGTGGGATATGGAAGAGCTACTAAGGATCAAATCAAGTATATGGTAAAAGCATTGCTTAAGATAAATGATTCAAAATCACCAAAAAAGGATGATGCATGGGATAGTTTGGCAATAGCTATATGCCATGCAAATAGCAGCAAATTTAACGAAAAAATTAAAAAAAATATGTGATTGAATAAACATGAATCATGCATGCCTTAATAAATAAAAAAACGGAAGCAAAAAAATTATAGGAATTTTTTAAAAAATAAGCATATGATTACAAGATTAAACGGTAAGTTAATATTTAAAAATCTGTCAAAAATAGTTCTTGACATATCCGGAATAGGTTTTGAGGTTCTTATTTCTTCAAGGATATTTGAAAAACTTCCCGATCTAGGCAATAATTTTTCGATAGATACATATATGCATGTAAGAGAAGACGATATATTGCTCGTAGGTTTTTTAAGTCAAAAAGAAAAAGAGTTGTTTTTGAAAATCATAAGCGTTTCGGGTGTATCGATCAAGATAGCTCTTGGCATTTTTTCGATTTATAACGTTGAAGAACTAAGCAAGATAATTGTAAATGGTCAGTCGGAATTTTTAAAGAGAGCTCCGGGTATAGGTTCCAAGCTAAGCGAAAGAATCATATTGGAATTAAAGGGTAAAATCAGCGAAGAATTAGCTTATTTGGAAGAATCAATTTCAGGAAGCTCAAAGATGTTTGAGGCAAAAGAGGCTTTAAAAGCATTGGGTTATTCAAATATCGAAATACAAAAGACACTTGCTAGGATTGACAGAAAATTCATCGATGAAAAGAGCATAGAGGAAATTTTAAAGGCTGCCTTGAAGGAGGTATAGGATTATCGGCAAAAAAAACAAAAA
>JAQUMQ010000090.1 GCA_028718045.1 Actinomycetota bacterium | reverse complement strand
TTGCATTTAACGCAGTATGCGTCCACTATTACACCTCCGTCTTACTTGTTGACATAATTTTGATTTAGTACTGGAATTGTTTTTATTATATGTTAAATTAATAAAAACAATCAAATAAATAAACATAAATATGTATTATCCAGAACTAACAGGTAATCTTAAATAAAACTTAAAAATCTCAATTTATACTTAAATATAATAAGGAAATGAGCTGGATAATACAAGCTTTTTTTAAAATTTTATTTTACCGAAAAAATAATTTTTAAGATATATAAAAATTTTACGACAAGCTTAAAACGTATGAATTGGACAAAACTGGAAGAACTTATAAAAAATGAACCGGGATTTCGCATAAGGCAGATCGAAAGGGCATTATTTAAGAATTTTTACGATAATTGGAACGATTTAAACGATTTGCCTGTAAAACTCAGGAATTTATTGGCTGATGAAATAGATCTGTCAATCAATGGACAGATATTTAAATCATCGGATTCGGGATCAATAAAAGCTTTAATCAAACTAGATGACGGTTTAATAATCGAAACCGTTCTTCTTATGCATAAGGACGGGAGAAATACGATTTGTCTTTCCTCACAGGTAGGCTGTGCATTGGGCTGTAAGTTCTGCAAAACAGGGGAGATCGGCTTTAAAAGGAATTTGACATTCGAAGAGATACTGCTTCAGGTTTTGTTTTTTTCCAGGTATTTGAAAAAAATTAATGCCAGAATAACCAATGTTGTTTTTATGGGTATGGGTGAGCCTTTTTTTAATTACGATAATTTTTTAAATTCCGTTAAATTTTTAAATGATGAAAATAAGTTTAGTATAGGACAAAGAAAAATATCGGTATCTACATCCGGAATAACGGAAAAGATCAGGACGATTGCAGATGAAAATATGCAAATTAATTTAGCCGTATCGATTAATGCTCCAAACGATGAAATAAGAAGAAAGATAATGCCGGTGGCAGACAAGTATAAATTAAACGAGTTGATATCGTCAATCAAGTATTATATAGATAAAACAAACAGAAAAGTTATGATAGAGTACGTACTTTTAAGGGCAGTAAATGACTTTCCGGAACATGCAGAAGAACTTTCAAAAAGAATCAAAGGTCTTTTATGTTTTGTAAACCTGATACCATTTAACGGGAATGATATCTATAAAAGACCTTCGATCAAAAAAATAAACGAATTTAAAAAAATACTTTCCGATAATAAAATTCCTTTTACTCAAAGATACGAATTCGGACATGACATCAAAGCATCTTGCGGGCAACTTATTTTCTCTAAAAGCTTTTAAAACAATTTGCGGTTTAATTGAAAGAATCATTAGAACTTTCTTCGATCAGGTTGTCGGCTAGCTCAAAGTCTTTGTCGTTTACGAACAACTTTACTCCCCAATATATTGAAGCTGCCGGATACATTTTCCCGATATCATCGGCAATAATAAAGCTTTTTATGCCGTTTGATTCCAGAAAACTTTTTGCCACTTCTGCGTCTGTTCTGTTGTTAAAGCTTTTTAACAGTTTCATGCTATAAGCCATGATTCATTCATTCTTAAATGAAAATAATGATGTTATATTATGAAATTTACAAACTATCCGGTTGTTTTGCAAGGTCATTTGTTGCTTTTTGGAAGTTTAGGTATAAGCCAGTTAAGAAATGCATCAGTTGATCTTGTTTGCATAAGTGCTTTACCGGGGCCCGTAAGCTCTACGACGAGTCCTTCACCGCCAAGCAAGGTCGATTTTAAACCTCCTACCCTTTTAACTACAAAACCTAGCGATTCATCGAAAGCGACAAAATGTCCTGTATCGACTATATACTTTTCGTTTGCGGCAAGGTTAATCTCATGTATGGCTCCGTAACTCGATAAAATCAATTTACCGTTACCCGAAGCTTTTAACAATATAAGTCCTTCAGATGCAAAAAATGTTTTTGCTCCGCCCCATTTGGTATCGATACTAACACCCATCGAAGAAGCGCAGTAAGATCCTGATTGTATTAGCAAGGTTTGGTTGTTTATATCCATCACAAACATATCTCCGGGAAGTGAAGGCGCAAGATTGATTTCCCCTCCGTTGCCAGGGGCAGTAAAAGTATTCATAAAAAAGGACTCACCACCGAGCATCGATCTTCCGAGAGCTTTAAAAAATCCACCGGCGGCTTTGGTCTCGATGTTGACACCAAAGCTTGTGCTGACCATCGAACCTGATTCGACTTGAATTTTTTCGTCTGGATCAAGCCTGACATTGGCAAGACTATATGCGGGACTGTATAAAATTTTAACTTCCATGTCGACCTCCTTTTGTTATGTTTGTATTATGTAAAAGTATATGCAATTTCCGATAAAATTAAAACATTTTTTGGCTTGGATGCAATTTTAAATTTTAGTTTTTCGATAAGATGATGATAAAAAAATAGCTTTCGTGTTGCTTATTTAAAGTAGTGCTTGGGAAAAAGAAAAATAATATTATTTTTCTTAATATATAAAAGGAATTAAAGCTTTTCTTTCCTCTGGGTAATAATCAAACTTTTTCTTGTACCATCTATGATTAGAACAGGCTCTTGGCATTAGATTTGCATTGGTAAATAACGCAAAAGCAAAACCGGCAAGAGACCAAGTTAAAATTGCCCAACCGGTCCATTCGATTATTTCACCAAAGTAATTTGGGCTTGAAACGAATTTGAAGAAACCTGTGTATGGGATTTTATAATCGTTTTCTCCTGTTTTTCTAAGTTTCAGAAGTATGTAATCAGATTGAATATTGATAAACATTCCTGCTATGAATAATATGGTTCCGATTATGAATCTTGGATCATAAAACCAATCGGTTGCATAAGGGCGCGAAAAATGAAAAAGATATCTGCCGTTAAGATAACTATTTATAAAGTTAAAAATCAATGCAAATACAAGTATCAAGACCGGAAATTTTTTGTTGCCGCCCTTCATCATAAATGGATATACCATACTTCTATGAAAATAATGAATAACCCAGAAAATTAAAAAAATGATTGCCGGCAGGTTCGTTTTTTTATTGCCTACAAAGAATAATACGATAATTATTGCAAGGGAAGGAAATTCCATCATAAACCAGCCGATTTTTGCTTTAAGTGTAATACCCCAGCCTTTACGCACATGTCTTCCATACGGTGCGGTTATAAAAAAAAGAATGGTAAATATAAATATTGACGATAAAAAAAGTATTATTAATAAGATATTGAAAATCAATAATTCAGACAATTATTTTTTATTTATTTTTTATAAAATTTTTAAAATTTATGTGTATATTATAATCAAAAATTATTTTTAGTATAGTATAAAGCCGGATATTAAATAAAATTTTAATATGTACTTTTTAATATGGAATTCTTATCTTAAAAATGATAGAATGCGCTTATATATTTTACATTTAAAACAAAATATTACATAAATATGGTTGGGAGAATCTATGGAAAAGAACAATAAGTTAATTTATTTCGGAACAATTGTGGGAGTTTGTTTTATAATAGGTATCCTTATTTTTTCTTTAACATTTTATAAAGTAAGGGCAGCCGATAACAGTATGTGGGTTACAGGTTCCTTCAAGCAAAAAGTCAGCTCGGATATCGCTAAATTCAGCGCCGGATTCAGTAGAAATGTTCCGGTAGAGGATTTAAAAGCTGGTTATGCTCAAATGAAAACAGATGAAGGAATTGTTAAAAAATTCTTTACCGATGCGGGATTTAACGAAAAAGATTTAAATATTTCTCCGGTTTATATGGAGGCACCATTTTTGTATGATCCCAATGCGCCAAAAGAATATATATTAAGACAAAATGTGGAGATTCAATCAAAGGAAATACAAAAACTGACCGATTTATCTAAAAATGTCCAAAATTTAATTAACAGCGGAGTAATTTTTTCGATGAACAGCATTCAGTATTATGTTACGAATCTTTCTGAGCTTCGGATTAACCTCCTTGCAGATGCGGTAAAAGACGCAAAAGCACGTGCACAAAAGATTGCTGAAGGAACTGGTAAAAAGATAAAGATAGGAACTATAAAAACTGCAAACATGGGAGTGGTACAGGTTCTGCCTGTTAATTCTACCGACGTATCCGATTACGGAACTTACGATACCAGCACGATAGAAAAGGAAGTCATGATTACCGTAACGGTTTTATTTACTCTTGAGTAAAGTTTGTATTATTTTTTGATCGAATTTTTTTAAATCTTAAAATATTGCCAAAATTTTGTAAGAAAAATATGGATTATATCAAAGATTTAAATAAATAAGAAAAATATAAAAATAATTATATATAATTTTTAAAGTTATATGGGTTATATGTTTTTAAATATAACCCATATTTTTTAACCATTTGATTGTGTCTCTTATGGATTCCGTGACCGATCTTGGATTATATCCAAGATCTTTTGTAGTTTTTTCATGGCTTATAAATGAGTTGCTGCAAAGAACTTCTACGGAGTATCGTGTGAAATATGGACGGGTTCCTGTGCTCCAGTAATATATTGGCATAATAGATCCTATAAATTTACCGATTGAAATAGATAAGCAATGATTAGGAGCTTTGATTCCGGTTATTTTTTCAAGGATTTGCATAAGCCTTGCAACAGTAACCCTCTCGCCGGATAAAATATAATTACTGCCTGACTTACCCTTTTCATAAGCAAGGATATGTCCTATTGCCACATCTCTTACGTCTACAAAATCATAGGCACCTTCAATTGCGAATTTCAATCTTTTTTTCGCAAAATCGATAAAAGTTTTGGTCAGAGCCGAAACCGCATAGTCATATGGGCCTATTACGCCCGTAGGGTTTACTATCACGGCATCCAAACCCTCTTTTACGGCTTTCAGCACATCGATACTTGCTCTTGCCTTGGAAATATCATAAGCGTTTTTGTTGTTATCCGTACAATAAGGAGTATATTCGTCTATGAACTTTTTCCCGGAAGGCTCTTTCAACGAGTGAATCGAACTTGTGTAAATTAATCTGTTTATTTTGCAAACCTTGCATGCTTGAATTACGTTTTTGGTACCCAAGTAATTTATATTATGCAATATATTATTTTGTCCTGGCATTAGTGATATTTTACCCGCAAGATGATAAATTGCGTCAGCTCCCTTAAATGCTTTGTATAAAGAGTCAATATCTGAAATATCACCTGTATATTTTTCGACATCGAGGTTTTTTAAAGAATCAAGATTTGAAGTACTTCTTACAAGAACTCTTACCCTTCTGTTTCTTTTAAGCAGTTCTTTGACTAAAACATTGCCAAGATACCCATTTGCACCCGTAACGACATCAGTCATAGTTTAATTTGCTTATTCGAAGATTAATTAAATAATAGATAAAAATTAAATTTAATCTTATGCTAAATTAATTATAAAAGCTATAAAAATTAAATTTTGCATCATTCTTATTTAAAAAAGAATATAGGCGAGACATTCGAATTTTGCCAGGTCATAATCACATAAGTTTAAAATTATATTTTAATATTAATATTCAGTGGAATAGGTTATAATTTAATCACTTGTTTAATACAAGTGATTAAATTATAATAAAGCTTATAAAATTTTAACAAGTAAGATTATGGTTGAAGAAAATATCGGATCAAGAGACAGAATCATAAAATCAGCAATAAAGCTTATTGGCATAAAAGGAAGCCTTAATGTTACGATAAGGGAAATTGCAAGTGAAGCACAGGCAAATGTTGCGGCAGTTAATTATTATTTCAGGTCGAAGGCAATCCTTTTAAAAGAGATAGAGGAATTTTTCAATAAAGAAGTTGCGCTTATATGCCGTATATTAAAAGATGAAAAAATACCTCCAAAAGAAAGAATACTTATATGGGCGGAAGATTATATGAACTATCTTGCGGAAAATCCCGGAGTAATATGGACACTGGGAAGCAAGGTACTGGTAAGAGAATCCATAAATACGAGCCTTGAAAATTTTTTTTCGGAAATCGATATTCCCTTGATTAATATTATAAGAAAAATCACAAACATTGATGACGATCTGATAATACTGTTAAAGAAAACCCAAATAATTTCGGGCATAATCAATCCTTTGCTTATGTATTATGGGATAGGAAAAGATTTTGGTGCTGATTTTAATGATCAAAACATAAGAAAAATCCATGTGGAACTGCTTATAAACAGTATTTTGGGGTGCTAAAACTTGGAAAAAT
>JAQUMQ010000089.1 GCA_028718045.1 Actinomycetota bacterium | reverse complement strand
TCTTATATAAAATATTACCTTTTTCATCGATTGGCGTAAAACTTTCTCCGACCGTCGTAACTGAAACTGCGGTTTCGGGGTCGCTTTTTACCAGAGGATCATCATTTACTTTTTTTAATACTTCAAAAACCTTACTCCATTGGTCGACTATATCAAATTCTACCCAGCCGGGATTAGGAAAAAGCAGGTTGTATTCTTTGTAATCTGTTGCCAAAACATTGCCGTTTTCATTGAAAGCAATTGCTTTTATACCGGTAGTTCCTATGTCAACACCCATCAAACTCATCAAAAACCACTCCCCCGAAAAATTGCATTTTAACAAAAATCAAATTCAAAAATAAGACTGGGCTTAAATACTGCCCAATCTTATTTAAAAGACTATTCATTTTTCAACGACTTATCAAAAGCACTGGTACTTGGAACGATATTCATATTTTTTGTAAATGCACACGCCTCTGTTGCGCCCATAATTCTGTCCATTCCTGAATCCTCCCATTCAACCGAGAGCGGGCCGTCATAACCTATTTCATTCAACTCACGGATAACAGACGAAAAATCCACGCTTCCTCTTCCGGGTGAACGGAAATTCCATCCTCTCTTTGTGCTGCCAAATTCTATATGAGAACCCAATATCCCAGTCAGCCCATCCAAGGTTACGGAAGCATCTTTTATATGTACATGATATACTCTGTCGGGCAGTTCTCTTATCATAAGATGGGGTTTAATTCCCTGCCACAATAAGTGGCTGGGGTCAAAATTCATACCAAGGGTTTTCCTATTGCCAAAAGCTTTAAGAAGCCTTACAAAAGTATAATAATCGAATGCTATTTCCGTCGGATGTACCTCGAGTGCGAATCTGATACCCTCTTTATCCATCTCGTCAAATAACGGATCCCATCTTTTTACGATGGTATCGAATCCTTCATCAACAATTTCCTGCGATGTTTGGGGGAAAGAGTACCAGTAAGGCCAAATGGGTGATCCCATAAATCCCGATATTATTTTGATATCCAAATTTTTTGCAGCTTTTATGATATATTTGACTTCCCGGATCGCCCATTTTCTCATTTCCGAATAATTATCGGCAACCGCAGCCGGAGCAAACCCATTGTGCCTTTTATCGAGCACGTCACCCACAAGCTGTCCGCAAAGATGAGCACTTATAGCCCATGTCTTTAAATTATACTTTTTCAGAACATTTTTTATTTCCTTTACATAGTTTAAATCTTCCGCAGCTTTCTTGGGATTTATGTGTTTTCCCCATGTCGCAAGTTCGAGTCCCTCATAGCCCATACCGGAAGCAGTATCGCATATTTCTTCGAACGAAAGGTCAGCCCATTGGCCGGTAAAAAGTGTAATGGGTCTCATTTTTTCTCACCTCATAATTTTTATTTTTAATGATAAAATGAATTATTTTATAAATTTATTCTGCGTCTGTAACATTCGATTACCCAAATCCATGCTGGCACATTATCTACTTTCTCATGCTGTCGATATAAATCATTTCCATTTCTCCTCTGTTGTTTTCAGGATCAAAATATGCCTCTATCAATTTTTCGTGAGGCAGATTATTGATTTTTTCATTCATGATATGAAGAGCAAGCGAATTTATTTCAATTGCTTTTTCTACCGGCATTCTTTCTGGATTGATATCTATGCCAAAATATTCTTTATATCCTGCCATTTTAAGCATATACAACATAGCTTCCGCCTGCTGCCATTCCACGACACCGACATTTAAATCCTGGTCATAATTTCCGAGAGGCTGACTATTCCAGTGGGTATTAAACAGCCTTCCTTGTTTTAGACATCTTGCTATCGCATAAGGCGTATCTTCTCCGCCCATTCTGATATGCCCAATCTCAGGCTGCATTCCCATAAGCGGAATGCCCTTGTCAAGCATCGTTCTGTTGATCTTGTTTTTAAGCTTGTCTTCGATATCTTTGCACGCGATAAGACCATCTGAGGTAGTCCTGTAAATATTGTTAGGAACAGGCTCATATGGCTTTGGTTCTATTGCACAGATTATTCCCGGCACCTCGTCCAGCGCAAGGGCAACTGCGCTTTCGAATCTGTCCCACATATCATAAAAATTAGTGCCGAGCGAATAAGTATAACCGTCGATTCCAGGCCATATTCCTGCATGATGAAGCTTCTTTTCCTTAGCAAACTTAAAACAATCGACAACAGTTTTTATTGCCTTTTCCCTGTATTTTCTTATAGGATTTGAGAGTGAACCAAATTCATATTCTTTCGGATAAAATATCGCAGGATAGCATGATTGCAGAACTATCCCGGTTTCTTTTTCAAGCATTTCATACAAATGATAATTTTCTTCATTTACTTCATTAGGATAATGAGCCTCGATTGCTCTTACCCCGTATTTTGTCATACCTGCAGCTATTTCGATTCTCTCTTCAATGGTCTTCGGAGGAACATAAGCATCGTGAAACCTGCCTCCCGAGGGAGCGAAATACCATATACCTACGGATATTTTTAAATCCAGGCTAAAACTATTCATATGTTTTAACAGTTCTTCCCTGTCAAATATTTTTTTCTGATAACTTGTATCGGTCATCGGGGCTTCCATACTCACCTCACAGTTTTTTAATTTATAAATAAATTGCCATGGTAACGACAAACAAAATAAAAAACACCAAAATTTTTATTCCGAAACCTTGATTTGTATCTTTATCTGTTGCCCCGGATCGGTTTTAAGCAGTCTGATTGCTTCTTCGGTCTTTTCAAGAGGATAAGTCCCTGTAATCAACGAGTCAAATTTCACAAGTCCGTTTTCGATTATTCTTATTGTCTGAGCCCATGCAAGAGGAGCAAGCCATGCGGAGCGTATTTCTTTATCCATGGTATGGAAACTCAAAGCCGGGATCTCGAAAACATCATCTTCGTTTGGCAGGCCATAATGAACGATTGTTGCGCAGTTCCCAGATATTTCAACTGCCTGTTCAAAAGCAGCATTCGAGCTCGTCGGAACGATTGCTCTGTCCGCCAGCCTATCGCTGTTGACTTCTTTTATGGACTTACCCAAATCTTCCGTATAATATTTTGAACTTGTCTCCATGATATTAAATATAAAGTCAGCTCCTACTTTTTTTGCTTGTTCAAGTCTCCAGTCATCATTTTTTGCACCTATAATGACAATTTTTCCGGCACCCATTCTTTTGGCTAGCTGAGTCATCATCATCCCCATCGAACCCGGACCAAAAATAGCCACAAAATCTCCAGGCTGAATTTTAAGCTTTCTTAAACCGTTAAACGCGCATGCAAGCGGTTCCGTAAAAGCACCTTGTGCATAACTTACGTCGTCGGGAAGCTTAAATAAGCCTGTATATCTTGAAACACAGTATTGCGCAAAACCACCGTCTGTGGAAACACCGGGAACATTTAAGTTCTGGCAAAGATGCGTTTGACCTTTTGCGCATGAAAAACAAGCATTACAATTTTGAACCGGGTTTACCACAACTCGATCGCCTGGTTTGTATAAACCCATTTCTTGCGGAACTTTTCCGACTTCGACAACTTCTCCGGTAAATTCATGTCCTAATATAATAGGACCCTTGCCTGTCGCGGTTCCGACAGGGGAAAGACCGTAATAATAAGAAATATCCGAACCGCATATTCCTACGTTTTTTACTTTAATCAAAACATCGATATCCGTAATCTCAGGTATCGGAACTTCTTCCAGCTTCATTTTTTCTGCCTCATAAAAAACCTGGGCTTTCATTTTTCCTTTCAATTTAGCCTCCTTAAAATCTTTTAAATTAAAAAATCTTCTTATGATTACTTATCTGCATTTTAGTTTCCGTGTCATTTTCCATATTTGGCAATAATCTTATCCAAAAACTTCTTGCAATCCGCTGTTGCATCAAGAGCTTTTGGCCAGAAACATAAATCAATTGGCCACCAGTCGTCTTTGTAGCCTGCATCGAGTATGGCAGGTATTACTTCGTCAAAATTAATCTTTCCCTTTCCGAGCGGGACATGCGTGCTTGTATCATTATCATGAAGCGTGCCATCCGAGTCTATCAGGTGTATGGCGCCTATTTTCCCCGTCAGCATATACGCAAATTGAACAACACCTTTTGGAAGCGTCTCTTTCTTGCCCATCTGTCTTGAAGCCATAACCGCGCACATGTAAGCATGACATGAGTCGAACATTATGGAAAAATTCGGATTGTCGATTTTATATACCATTCTAACGACTTCACTCGGCTTGTTGAAAAGAAATCCCGGTTCGAATTCCCAAACAAGTTTCACGCCGTCTTTGGCACATATATCTGCCGCTTTATCCCATACCGAAGCAACTTTGGAAAAACATGTTTCATAATCCATGCCGCCCGGAATACCTGTAGGCGGATCTACCGTATCAACTCTTAACTTTGGAATATTCAAATCAACGCAAAGCTCAAGATTGTTCTTTACTGCTTTGATATAGTCTTCCCGGCTGGAAGTAGCGGGCGACGGGAAAGGAGCTGCAACACCCGAAACGCCGAGATTGTATTTTTTAAGAAGTTCTTTTATTTTCATCCTGTTTTCTTTTGTATTTGACTCAAGATGAGGTGGAAATGCTCCGAGTTCAAAACCATCGAAACCTAGTTCTGAAATTTTCTTTAAAACTTCTTCCAGAGGTATAGGGGCTTCTGAGTAACCTCCCCATATAAATGCCCATCCGCCAATAGATGATTTCTTTACCATTTTTTACTCCTATTTTAATTTAAGTTCATAAAATAAATAATAAAATAAATAAAATAAATATATTTACCGGCAAGTTTTATCTAAAACCAGATAAAACTTTTAAAACTGTCATTTCTTATACGGTTTTATCATCGGTGCATCCATATTAATATCCGGACCGAAAAATTTGATGATAATCATATCGGTTTTGCCTTCGTTTTTAACCGTCAAGGGTTTTATGGCTCTTTCGTAAGAAATCAAAAGCTCGTCGCAATTAAAATTACCCGCTTCAATTTTATGGCCATCATAAGTGCCCTTGCCTTTCCATACAAGCACGTTGTATACACCTTTTTCACTGCTAGTAAAACTCTGACCGGGTTTTACTATAAGTCTTTTGCCTGAAAATTTTGTCGTATTATAATAAATCCAATGTTCATTGCCTCCAGGTTGCTTCGTTTCTTCTATAAAAATATTGGGCAGGTGATGATTTTCATAAAAATAAGGATCGCCATTTGCGGGCCAGTCTATCTGGCTAAGAATGACTCTTTCCCCTATTTTCTGCCTGTCTTCTTTTCGGACGTCTTTGAATAAAAGATCTTTCGATATTATTTTTCCGGCGTTTAATGCTTGAAGCATCGCAAAAACATCAGAATCTTCCTGAAGCTCTATTGTAAGCGCCGTTCCGGGAGCATGAAGGACTCCTGACGGAAGAAAAAACCCTTCCCCTAAGACATTCAAGTATGCTCTTGAATGCTTGAGTATCAAATCATCTTTCCACTCGACAAGATAAGGCAGAAGAATATCATATTTTTTTTCATCAGCAATGTAGGGATGAACTCCGAAAAATGTTTCGGGGTGTGGACCGGTATCCGTATCTTCGGGAAAGTAATAAGCTTCGTCTTTAGAATTTGCTCCTACCAGTTTTGCATCTTTTTCCATTTGATGAATGTGATAAGGAAGCCGTGCAGCAAAATCATAAATTTTCGCAAGCCTTCCAAGACCCTTATGATTTTTAGAATATTCCTTCCCCATTATAAGGTCTGGGGCACCGGATACGGCATTTTTTAGCGTTATTTTATGTTTCGAGTCTATGTTAAGATAACTTAAGCCTTCGTCTTCGGGTCCTATCGCATTATCGGCTTTCGTAACAGAAGCAAGCCATCTTTCGCAAATAAAACCTCTTTTGCCCACATCGTATTCTTTTTCAGTAAGACCGAAGCGTCTTCCAGGCGGCAGAAAATCGCGGGCTACCCATGCAGGTTTTAAATTAAGAATACCATTTCCTTCTTCAAGTGCCTTGCTGACAATTTCCGTGATATCGTTCATTTTAACCTCCGAATTGTTTATTCATATATCAAACATCATAACTAAAGATAGTTATTCTTATACTTGCGCTGATCGACCAAATC
Source organism: Actinomycetota bacterium (assembly GCA_028718045.1). Classification (GTDB taxonomy): domain Bacteria; phylum Actinomycetota; class Humimicrobiia; order Humimicrobiales; family Humimicrobiaceae; genus JAMDDL01. Next base: position 106 of record JAQUMQ010000089.1, on the reverse strand, counting down.
AACACAAAAGCCCTCTTAAAAATTTCAAACCTTTTTGTGCAAGTATAAAGTCACTTTTTTCGGTTTGTCTCCAGATCGAGGCTGCTTTTGCTATAACTTTGTTTTC
>JAQUMQ010000088.1:1551-6273 GCA_028718045.1 Actinomycetota bacterium | reverse complement strand
AATCTACAGATCAAAAATATTTAAAAAATATCTCTAAATTTTCAGCATAGCAGTTACTGTAAAACATCCCATCCCATAATATAATTCGACTTGTCTAATATCTGTAATTATAATTCTTTTCCTTAATAGAATTTATAAGCTGTTCCAGAATAGTAAGAACTCCGTCTATTCCCATCAAAGGCTTAAAAGTCAGATTGGTTTTCCCATCATCAGGGGTGTATATGTTTATGTATATGAATTCTTTATCAAGAGATCTTAAAATATTCCTTTCCAGGCTGTTTCCAAAAACAACATCCAAATTCAAAATCTCCATGTATTTTCTCAAATCAAACTGGCTATAGTTTTCAAGAATCAAAGTATCAAGACCCCTTTCCTTGATATAATCTTTGATAGCGTTAAAATTATGATTTCCTATCCCCTTTAACCCCAGCAGGGCCGGATACAGTCCGAGATATTCATACAAAAATTTCGTGAGCGGATAAATCTGATAGGAATCTGCAAAAATACCAAATCTCAAGCCCTTCAATGTTCCTCTCGTGCCCGAAACGGAATTTATCGCAAGATATGATCTTCTTTTTATTTCATCTCTTTTGTAAATATAATTTTTTTTGCTTACCTTAAAATAAGAACTCAGTCTGTCAACAAAATCATCGGTAAAATCAAAACCATAGGGACTAAACGAAAAAATATCGTCATCCCGGTTTGTTCCCATTCCGATATAAGGAATCTCCAGGCTATCGTATAAATATTGCCCTATCATATTTCCATATTCTTCGCTTATTATCAAATTCAGATCAGCGTCTTTTAACTTTTTAAAATCGTCTAATTTCATATTGGCACAAATAACGGAATTTATATTTATACCTAAAAGATTAAGTATTTCCCTTATTTCCTGCACGTCGTTAAACCAGTTGTATTGAAGAAGTGAAAATCCTATCAAATTAACCGATTTGCTTTTTCTTTTAACTGTCAATCTAGAATCAAATGAGCAAAATTTATCAAGTATTTTTAAAACCGTCTTTTGAAAACCAATAAACACATCTTCAGAGTATCCGCTTGTCTCTATCGTAATATAATCTTTGTTCATTTTTGACTTTTTCACAATCTTATCAAGGTCATCACCGATAAGTGAAGTTCCGGAAGAGTTGACTATTGCAACAAACTTATAAAAATCATCGCTTCCGATTTTTTTGAGGAGTTCAAGAAGTTTAGGCTCGCTTGAAAAAATAAAATCAAATTCGTCAAGCGCGGTAGACGGAACCTTAAGCTGTCTCATGAAAAAATCATCATTTAAATCGGTAGGATCAGCTATGAAATCTTTATAAACATCCTGGGATGAAACAAAATAAGCATTGGAAAGTCTGCATCCGGTAGGTCCGTTTATTATTACGAGCGTATCTTTAATTCCGCTTGCGGCATTTATAATGCCTGTCAGGCTGTCAGGACTTAAATTGTAATTCACCAAATAATTTTTTTTCATTTCTCCACCCCTCATCAAAATCTATTGAAAAAATCTGAACCCATTTTTTGGACAATTCAAGACCGCTGAAAAAACCTAGCTTAGGATAATAAGGCATTGTATCATAATGCACGCCTTCGACAACATTAACCGGATTGATATGAGCAAGCACGATATCTGGCTTTAATTTTTCGATCAGTGAGTATCTTTCGGATTCGTTAAAACCGTATTCGACATCAACATCGCAATCAAGAGGCATATCCTCGTTTTCCGCGGATCTTACAAAACATATTTTTTCGAGCTTCATACCAAGATCCTTTATAGTTTTTACGATCCAGTCAAGGTTCGAATTATAAGAAAAAATCAGAATCGATTTACCAGAAAGAGTTTTTCTTTGCTCCTCTACGATTTGTTCATATCGAATTCTGTACTTATCAAGCAATTTTTTTAAAAGCTTATCTTTTCCGAAATACCCGGCAGCCATCGTTAACCAGTCGTATGTCTCATAAAAACCTGAAGGAAGTTTTTTCCCGAAAATCTCGATATCGTATTCTTCCCTTAAAAAATCGACAAGGGCATGTGAAATAAAACCATCATCATAAGGCAACGTTATCGCAGCTTTTTTGAAGTTTCTTATTTCATCCAATGTGGTATTTCTTATATATCTACAGTTAACTTTGATTCCAAACGAAGCCAATAACTTTTCGATAATTAGGTAATTATAATCGGCATCTCCAAGCATTGTCTTTTCGTTTAATATGTTGACAAGACAGTCTTCTTTTTCGGGTATGATTTTGGTATTTATATATTTTTTTGCAATTGTCCTGTAAACATCTATCATTCCCTGATAATAATCTCCTCCAATGACTCCCTGTGTATCGATTACGGTAATATCGATATTATCATTTAATTTCAGCTCGCTGACTGCATTTTCTATATTGTCTCCGATAATTGCAGAAGCACATGAGGTTATTATGAATATATTTTTCCATCCGTACACCGATACCGCTCTTTTGATACAATCCTGAAGAATTTCCTTTCCGCCAAATATGACATCCTCTTCCCTTATATTGGTAAGCATCAGCCTGGTATTCAACGAGGGATAATTTAGTGTATCGTATATTTTTTCGATCAAAGCCGCATTAGAATAACCGCAGCTGCTTATATATCCGCATCCCGGAGGCGCATGCATTATCGAAATACCGTCAGCTATCTGTGTCGTCAGACTGAATGCTCCCGCAAGAGAGCATCCGTGAAGAGTTTCCCTGTTTTTAAGGCTTTTGCTGTAAATCCTACCGAGCGGATTTTTATCCATCAAGCTTATGAATTTGAAATTTTTTTTTACGTTATAAGATGTCTTTTTAAGCTGTATGATTTTTTCTTCTTTATCGGTATCGATGTTATATTCTTTACCTTTATCATAATTTTCGCCTCCGAAAGCATTATCATTTCGATTTTTTAAAAAGTCTTCGCCATCGTGGTTTTTAAGTTCGCCCTCACAATCCATATCAAGATATTTATAGTTAAGGCTTTCAAAATCTTTCTCTTCCATGGGAATGGGCTTTTTTAAGGTAAAATCGTTATTTGCTAATTTTTCAGCAAGATTTAAAAAAATTCTTGAAATCTTGTTTTCGGGATTGTGCTCAATCAAAGTTTTTCTGTTTACCTCCGACTGCCTGAAAATCCTGTCGTTTGGTATGAATGCAAGCAGTTCCGAACCGATTTCATCACAAAACTCTCTGATAAGTTCTTCCTCATTATTTATATTCCTGCTGTTTCCTATTATACCTATGAGCTTACCGTTCAAGTTGCTTATTCCCTTGCAGATATTGTTTGCTGCATACAATGACTGAAACTCTCCCGACGTCACTATGATTACGCCATCCGCAAATCCTTCCCTTAAGGGTACCGAAAATCCGCCGCAGACGACGTCTCCTAAAATATCGTAAAAAATATAATCGAAATCGAAATCGAATATACCCTTGTTTTTTAAAACCTCCACCATCGTTATTATTCCTCTTCCGGCACAGCCGACACCGGCTTTTGGACCTCCGGCTTCCGTACAGTAAACTCCGCCATAGCCGACATCGATAAAATCCTCTATTTTAATGTCTTCGACACTTTTTTCTTTCAGTATATCGAGAATGGTTTGCTGTTTTTTACCATTTAAAAGAAGTTTTGTCGAGTCGCTTTTGGGATCACAGCCTATCTGCAGAACTTTTTTCCCAAGTTCTCCGAGAGATGCCGATAAATTGGCGGTTATCGTAGATTTGCCTATTCCGCCTTTGCCATATATCCCTATCTGAAATTTGTTGTCTCTGTCTGGTTTTGCAATTCTTTCTTTTTCTGTTTTCTCATTGTTTGTTTCATCTTTCATTTTTGATTCCATTTTAAGCACCGTTTCCGTTAAAATTTTTTATCGCATTTTATTTTAACTACCATTTAAACCGTTGTTTTTTATTACATGAAAAAACCGATACATAGAAATTATCGAGCAGTAATATTTTTAAAAAAATGTTTCTTGTTCAGCAAGGGCTCGACAAATTCATTAAAAAGCCACATTCTGTAAGAGCACTCCAATTCGTTTATCGACAGCCAATCTTTGCTTTCCAGATAAGCACGGGCGGGACATCCTCCCCTGCATGCGTATTTTATTTTGCAGTCGGCGCACTGCCTTAAATCTTTGACACTTCTTATCGTCCTTTTGGCAAGAATGCCTGAATCTTTTATGTCTCCCAGATAACCTTCTTTTAAGTTTATCAAAGACGGGCATGAAAATATTTTGCCTGCCGGCGAAACAGTTATGCTCTCTCCCATAGTTGCATAACAATAATAAGGTCTTCTTTGCTTGCTAATGCTTCTTGACAGCAAAATTGCGATATCGTTGATTAATACCCAAGGTTCTTTTGAGACAAATTTTTTTGGGGTAAATTTATTAAATAAGCTGTATGCTTTTCCGATGCCCTTTTTTATGCTGCCGATATCGGCTTTTAAATCGTTAAAATTTTCGGCAGCTCTGCCTGATTTTCTGATCAAATCAAAAGACAGACTTTTTACATTCCGAAAAAGAATAGCGATCCCTGTCAATCTATCCAAGCAATCAGAATTTTTGGAAGTGATAACGGTCGTCAAATTAATAGGAACATCATTTTCTTCAAGTATCCTGATTCCGTTTAACGTGCTTTTGGTATCTCCTCTTATATCATCATTGACAAAAGAGGTGCCATCAAGGCTTACATTTACGTTAACATCTTTATCTTTCA
>JAQUMQ010000088.1:0-1541 GCA_028718045.1 Actinomycetota bacterium | reverse complement strand
AAGCTTAATCCTTGATTTCGGTCTTGTTTTTCTTGCATGATTTACGGCTAAAACAACTTTTTTATAAGAGCAAAGAGGTTCGCCCCCTGAAATCTGAAGCACCGAATCATATGGATCCAGAAGTTTGACGGCTTTTTTTATATTTTCCTCGGACATGGAGTTTTTTGCATTTAATGCTGACGCATAGCAATACTTGCATCCAAGATTGCATTTGCCGGTTATTAATATTATTACCTGCTTGTAATACATTTTAAAAATATTAAGGTAAAAATTTTAAAAAAATTACTCAATCAATTGGATCTTAGTCCTTTCTGAAGATGCCGAGGCTCTTTTTAAAATTTTTATGCATAAGCTCTTCCAGATTAAAATATTTGCCATTGCCATGTTTTATTATTTCCTGATTAAAACCAAGTCTTAATCTTGCATCATCCGCATCTATCACAAAAATATTTATTCCCTTTTCTTTAAGTTTTTTTGAAATCTCGACAATTTCCTTTTTGAGATTATTATTGTTTTTGATAGTCACATTTGCTTTTCCGTCGGAAACCAACACCATGGCAGGTATGCAATTCTTGTCTTTTATGATTTCGTCCGACAGTATTTTTAAAGCTTCCAGTAACCCTGAAGAAAGCGGCGTTTTCCCGCCTGTGGGAACTTCCTTAACTTTTTTTGATGCGAGATATACGCTGCTTGTAGGTTTTATCAGCGTAACCGCACCGGTTCCTCTGAAGACAATAAAGCCTACTTTGTCTCTTTTCTGATAAGAATCCTTTAGTATAGAAGTCAGTGCGCTTCTGGCAAACTCCATCCTTTTTCCTACACCCATAGAACCCGAGGCATCGACCACGAAAACTATCGTAACTGCTTTCTTTCTTTCCCTTACTTTTTCTCGGATATCGCTTATACCCACATCCAGTCTTCCCTTAACGGCAACACTGCTTCTTATGGTTGCATCTATTGCTATATCGCTTGTATTCTTTTTGGGTATTTTTGATTTAACATATTTTCCCGAATGGCTTGATAAAGTCAATGTCCTTCGCCCCCTGCCGGCTTTTATTTTTTTATCCTTTTTGATTTCCATTTTAGGTGCAACGGCTTCTACCAAAGGTGCTTTGTTATCTTTGGCAGCGGATTTACCGATATCATCTTGATTGTCATTGTTGCGGTTTTGGTCTTCTTGGCGGTTTTGCTGCGGGGGCATATTAAAATTTTTCTCTTTATCCTCGCTATCTTCTTCGTTCGTATTGTTCGTGTCATTGTCATTTTTATTTTCGGAGCCGTTATTTTGCCCGGCATCTCCGTTTTTTAAATCGTCTTTGTCATTTTTTTCGTTTTTATCATTGTCATGTTCCTGCCCGGAAGTGTTTTGATTTATCATTGTTTTGAGGCTTTCGTCTATCGGTTTTTCATCATCAAAGGGATCTCTTCTTACCCTGTGAGGTATTACATACTTTGCGGCTTTTTCGACATCCCGTTTTTCTGCAATCAATCTGCCGTCAAATGCGGCCAGTGTTTTAGCACATCTTGATATCAGTATATCT
>JAQUMQ010000087.1 GCA_028718045.1 Actinomycetota bacterium | reverse complement strand
TATAACATAAAATCAGCTTCTGTAAAAAGAAAAATTTTCAGCAAAAGTGGAAGCTCTTCCAAAAGCTATATGCAATACCTATTGGAATGGCATTTTTTACCGGAAGGTATTTTGTGAATATAGATAGATTTTTGGCCGGAGCAAGTTTGGCTGTAATTCCTATCATAATCTTTTATCCAGGAGCTAAAAAAAATTTATAGAAAGGTTTGAAATTTTCAGGACTTAAAGAATAGTTTATTTAGCAATTAATTATTGATATCTACGTTTTAAATGAGAGGGTAGAAATGGTTGAAGAAAAGTTTACAAAATTTAAAATTGGTGAAATTATTCCTAAAGGGTGGCTATATACTCAATTAAAAAGGGATGCTGAGGGCTTTGTCGGTCACTTAGATTTATTAGCGGAAGAAGCAGGGAAGAAAGTTTTTATTAACTATAGAGATGAAAAAAAATTCATTAAGGAAGGTATGCACAAAAACCCTATGTACAATTGGTGGGATGGAGAAGCTGAGGGAAATTGGATGGACGGACTTGTAAGATTAGCTTTTTTAATAAATGACGAACCGCTAATTAATAAAATTAAAAAATATATGAATGATATCTTAGCCAACAGAGAGAATGATGGTTATTTAGGAATATATCCTGTAAATTACAGATTTGTAAAAGAATTTATAGATGGTGAATTATGGACACAAAGCAGAATACTTTTAGCTATGATCGCCTTTTATGAAGCAAGTAGGGAAAAAGCTGTTTTGGATTTAGCAATAAAAGCTGCTGATTTGATTATCGATAATTTCAGCGATCAGTCTGGGTTTAAACCAATTTTTGAGATTGATAATTTAAATGCATTGGGTCACGGGTTAATGATAGTTGAACCTATGATTCAATTATATTTTATAACTGGAAATGAAAAATACATAAAATTCTCGAAATTTTGTTATGATGACTACTCTGCGCAATGGAGCATAATCAGTGGGGGAGACGATTGCAGTATTAAAAATTTAATGAATCCTGATGGTGAATTTAAAGGACATGGAGTTCATACTTGTGAGCATTTGAGAGTTCCTTTATTATTATATTTTTGTACAGGCGAAGAAGTATATAAGATAGCATATGAAAATGCTTTTGATAGAGTCAAAAACTATCTTACAGTAAGCGGGGCTTGTAAATCAGATGAATCTGTAGGAATCCCTCTTCCGACATCGGGATATGAATACTGTACAATCACTGAACTAATGATTAGTTACCTGACCGTTGTATTATTGACAGGAGAAACACAATATGCCGATATGGCAGAAAAACTGCTTTTTAATGCAGGTGAAGCAAGCAGAAACCATGATGGAAAAGCAATAGCATATTTAAGTTCTGATAATTTATTATATGCAACAACTAAAAAATATAAAGCACCTCCAAGATGGTGTTATTCGCCTACCCACAGAAATGCGGCAGTATGCTGTCCGCCTAATTCAGGCAGGCTTCTGCCATATTTTATTAATAATATGTGGGTTAAGAAAAACGAAAAAGAAATAATTGCAATGCTTTATGGCCCTAATTGTTTAAAAACTAAAATCGGTAATAGCAATATTGCTATTGAAGAGATTACAAAATATCCTTTTGAAAATAACATAAAAATAAAAATGAATATTGATAAACAAGTTTCTTTTAAACTAAAACTTAGAATTCCGGGATGGGCTGAGGATATTTCTTTAAAGATTAATGGTGAAACATTAGATAATAAATTAAAAGAGGATAATTATATAGTAATCGAAAGACTATGGAAAAATAAAGATGTAGTAGAACTAGAATTTGAAACATCGATAAAAATGATAGAAGCTGTTGACCACACAATTGGAATTGAATGGGGTTCTCTGGTTTTTGCTTTGAAAATTCCAGAAGTTGCTACAGTTGTAAATGAATATAATTTAAAAGGTTTTTTTGATATAGATTATAATCCTCAAGAAAATTCAAAAGATTTATGGAATTATGTTATTCAAATTGAGAATCTAAAAAATATAGGTAGCAATTTTTTCTTAAAAATAGAAGAAATTGAAGAAAATATATTTCCATGGGAATATCCTCCCATTTCAATAGGGTCAGTATTTCTAGATAGCAACGGAGATAGTATTTTTGCAAAACTAGTACCTATAGGGTGTACAACTTTAAGAAAGACAACTTTTAATTATGTTACAGGTTATAAACAGAAGCGGAGGTATTACTCAGTTTAATTTAGATTAGGCAAAGGAAGGCTTAATTTTTGTTTCTTACAAAATAAAAATTATTATTATAGGTTTAGTGTGTGTCACCTGATAATTTATAATAAAAAATTTTAATATTTTTAGTAATTCCACAAAATAAAATTTTTAAAGTCGGTTAAATGTTAGAAAGGAAGTATGAGTGGAATTAAAAAATAAGGAAGATTTCGATGATGCAGTAAAAAGAGTTGAGGCTTGGTGGGAGGGGGAAATAATTGATAGAGTACCTATTATGATTACTGCTCCCAAAAAAAATAATAATACTCAATATTGGATTGGTGCCCCTGCATTTCCTTTGGCAGGTTTTTGGAGCGGATTATTAAAAGAATATGAAAATGTTGATAATTTAGAATCTTTTTTTACAGATCCGGAAATAATTATACCAAGAAATAAAAGAATTATTGAGGATACTTTATGGGGAGGAGAAGCGATACCTAATATGTTTCCAGTTACTCCGGTTTCAATACTAACTCATTATTTAGGAAGTCCAATAAAATTTTTGAATTTTTCAACAACATGGTCTTCTCCTATTATTAAAGATTGGAAAAATAGAAAAAAATTTAGATTTGACCAAGATAATGAAATATGGTTAAAAAGTAAGAAGTTATTAAAGAAAGCTGCCGATAATGCAGCTGGAAATTATATAATAGGAATTCCGGATTTAAATGGTCCGGGCGAGACTTTAAGCGGCTTACGTGGAAGCGCCAATCTTGCAATGGATACAATCGAAAATGCTGACGAAATTATTAGAGCTATGGAAGAAATAAACCATGCCTGGTTAAAATATTGGCAAGAATGTCATAAAATAATCAATAACCAGACAAATAGCTATACTAACTGGATGTCAGTATGGTCTGAAAAGCCTGCGACAGATCTGCAGTGTGACTTTTCTGCTATGATATCCCCCGAATCATTTAAAAAGTTATTTGTTCCATTTGTAGAACAGCAAACTGAATGGGTGCCTCGTAGTATTTATCATCTTGATGGCCCCGGAGCTCTTACTCATATTGATGCGATATTGAAAATTTCGGGTATTACTGCCATTCAATGGGTTCCTGGAGCAGGGAGCAAGCCTATATCCGAATGGACAGAGCTTTTAAGAAAAATTCAGAAGAGTGGGAAAAAATTATTTATAAATTGCGGAAAAGACGAAATAAAAAAATTAATGCGGGAACTTAATTCCACGGGGTTACTTCTTGAAACTTCATGCGGCTCCAGAGAAGAAATGGAAGAAATTATTAGAAATGTTAGAAAATGGACAAGAACAGGTATATTTTTTAAATAAAAACCAGCTGGTATCCATAATTTAAAAAAAATTCAAACCAGTACAAAATATTTTATTAAAAATTTTAAAAAGGAAAAATAATAAAAAATGACACCTCGGGAACGCGTTTTTAATAGGCTGCAGTCTAAACCTGTGGATAGAATTCCTAATTTAAATATAATTATGCTGTTTGCCGCAGATTTTATAGGTGCTGCATATAAGTCATATGTTACTGATTATAGATACTTAGTTGAAGGAAATATAAAATGCTGTGAAGAGTTTGGAATCGACATGGTGAGTGCTATCTCTGATCCTTTTAGAGAAACCAACGATTTCGGTGCAAATGTTTTTTTTCCAGAGAATGATGTTCCTATATGTACAGATTATTTTATTAAAAGCTATAAAGATATCGAAAAATTATTAATAAAAAATCCTTTAAAAACTAAAAGAATGTTAGATAGAGTGAAAGCAATTGAATTATATAAAAATTCAGTTGGAAATGATTATCCAATACTTGGATGGGTAGAAGGACCTATTTCTGAAGCTGCCAATCTCAGGGGAGTAAACAATATTATGTTAGATTTAAATGATAATCCGGATTTTGTAAAAGAGCTATTTGAGATATGCACCGAGCAAGCAATTGAATTTGGTATAGCGCAGATAAAAGCAGGTGCTGATTTTATCGGAGTCGGAGATGCAGCAGCATCGTTAATCGGTCCGGATTGTTATAATAATTTTGTTCTACCCTATGAACAAAAATTATTTAAAGTGCTTAAAAGAGAAGGAGCTAAAATAAAGTTGCATATTTGCGGAAATACATCGTCATTATTAAATTTTATGTTATTATCAGGTGCAGATATTATTGATATTGATTGGATGGTGGATTTTAAAAAGGCTGTTAAAATTTTATCTAACAAATGTTCGGTATGTGGAAATTTTGATCCTGTTAGAATTGCGCTTAATGGGACATTAGACGATGTTGAAAAAGCAGTTATGAAATGCGTAAATGCAAGCAATAAAAATACTTTTATTGCAGCAGGATGTGAAATACCCAGAAATACTCCGTATATAAATATGTTAAAAATAAATAATATTCTTAAGAACTTTTGCTAGTTTGATATATTTATTAAATAACATATATCTAATTTTGCATATTGTTTAAGTATTTAAAAATAATAAAATTTCCCGCATTCTGCCAGAAATTTTCCGTATGAAATTAGTAACAATAGTAAAAATAGATAGTAGATAATATTTTAAGTTAAGTTTAAAACTAATTCCTCGCTTATACCTATTGCTTTTTATTTTTTTTAAAAAATAATCAAAAAGCACAAATAAACTTTGGCTTGACTTAAAAATATCTAAGGATTACAATTTTTAGAATACCATTATTTTTAATTAGTTTTATTGTCGGCATGACTGAAAACGTTATTAATAAGGATTTCAATGCTTGAGTTTCCATATTATTCTTAAAATATCGATAAAGTTAATTTTAAAGATAATAAAAGGAGGATAGCATGAAAAGAAAAATAACAGTTTCTTTGGTATTTATACTGGCGGTAATGCTAGTTGCAGTATTTTCTTTGATGGGATGCAAAACTTCTGTGAAGGATACGGCTGAAACGGTTGAAGTAAGCGCATCAGAGACTACAGAAAAAGAGGCTGAATCTACCGAAACAACAAAAGCCGGGCAAGCCGAAGAAAAAGTAACCTTAAGATACACAAGCCTTAGGACAGAAGATGTCGATGCCATAAATAGAATCAATGCAGAATTCACAAAAGCCTATCCGAATATAGAGATAAAGTTTGAACCTGTTAAGAATACGGAATATGATGCTGCTTTAAAAACGTCACTTGAAACCAAAACCGGAGCCGATATCGTGATGCTGAGGTCTTTTGATGGCGGACGACAAATTTATGACGGAAATTACCTTATAGAGTTAAACGACTTGATCCCAAACCTGTCTTCTGATTTTACCTCAAATTCTTTATCTGCATGGACTACCGAGGATGGTAAAACATATGGGATTCCCTATTTCGGCTCCATTGATTCTGTTTGGTACAATAAAGCCATATTTAAAGAATACGGTCTTAGCGAACCGGAAACATGGAGCGAATTCATGTCTGTTTGCAAGACGTTAAAAGACAAAGAAGAAACTGTTTTTGCGCATGGAACCAAAGATACATGGGTTTTAACGGAAACTCTTTATTGTGATCTTGGGCCCAATTATTACGGCGGAGAGGAATCAAGACTTAGCTTGATCAATAAAGATATCAAGTTTACAGATCAAAGATTCATCGATGCATTCGACAAGCTAGCGGAGCTTATACCGTATTTTCCGAAAGGATATGAAGGAATTGATTATGTTACAATGCAGCAGATGTTCCTGAATGAGCAAGCTGCGATGTGGATCGGAGGTTCCTGGGAACTGGGAATAATAAATGAAGCAGGAATTGATGCCGGCTGGTTCGCACCACCGGTCGAAAAGAAAGGTGATACGATTCATTATGCTTTTTATGCAGATCTTGCTCTTGGAATCAACAAAGATACTCAATACAAGGATGCTTGTGTCAAATATTTGCAATGGGTTGCTACAGCCCAGCATGCATCGCTTTTGGCAAACGAGCTTCCCGGAATGTATCCGCCTCTGACCATCGAATACAAGATTAATGACGAATTGGCTCAGAAGATTATCGATATTTCCAGAATGAGCAATATCAAAGTAACAGGTCAATTGATGTGGGAAAAACTTTCGTCACAAGAGCAAAGCG
>JAQUMQ010000086.1 GCA_028718045.1 Actinomycetota bacterium | reverse complement strand
GTAAGGCAGGCGTCCAATTCACTTGCTCTTATCTTTCATCTATTTTTCTTTCTTATCTTGTTTTCACTTACTTTAAAAAATTGTTTAAACTTAAAAAAGCAATCTTTTAATTTGCTTTTATTTAATTTATTTAATTTGTAAATACCGTTGTTACCACTCTTCTGTCTGATGTTTCGGACATAGAAACACCTATTTTCGCATAATTTGCTCCAAGAATATTGCTTTTGTGCGTAGGGCTGTTTAACCATGCATTTAAAAAACCATCGGTAGTTCCCGCAGAAGCAGGGGCAGATTGTGCAAGATTTTCTCCTCCGTATCTAAAACTTATGCCATTTGCTCTCATAAGATCGAATACATTTGTGTTTTCAGGACTGTAATGTGAAAAGTAGTTTCTGTCCATCATATCCTGACTTCGCAGGTCTGCTATACCGTTAAGCGCTTCGTCAGCTGCCAATGCATTTAAACCATTTGCTACTCTGGTATTATTAATTAATGAAGCAATGGCATTTTCATAGTCAGTGAGAGACGAATTTTTATATGAGAGATTTTGTATATTGTTTGGGACTTCTGTCGATATTCCAAGTACGCTTATATCAATATTGTTTCCAGGTAAAAATCCCGGAAGAACTAACGATAGTGCAAGTGCAAATACACAAAAAAACACTACTAGGCTCTTTGACTTCATTTGGACGCTCTCCTTCTATCTAGCAAGTATCCAGTTTTTAGTTACAGAGGCTAGGTGGCGTCATAAGAGCAAAAAAAATAATAGCCGGTTGCATCACTGGCTCAATGCATTTCAAGATGCCCATATAAGAAATGCATATCATAGCCTCTATTACAAAAAACTCGATTTTCAAATAACATTATATAAAAATTACAAGACTAATATTAATTAATTAATTATTATTTGTCAATAGATTTATATAAAAATATATATTATATTAATAATTAATTCTTTTAATATAAAAAGTATTAAGAAATTGGAAATAAAAAAGTAAAATCACGGTATTTTTGTGAATGGCGTCAAGTTTTTGTGTAAATTTTTTGTGTCTATGATTTCACAAATTAGAAATTAAGTTTAAAATAATGTATCAGCTCTGAAGAATGAAAATTCTTCTCGGTTTAGTTGCAATTATTGATTCGATTTAATATAATTTCAAAAAATCGTATTAAGGTTTATAATAGTTTTAAGATATCCAAACAAGTAAAAAATATTTTAAGACTTTTAATTAAAAAATAAATATAGAACAGGCAGTGTTGCCTGTCTTTATAAAGGCAAAGAGGCATTAAGTTTATATAATATAATAATATAAACTGTAATGCTTTTTTTTATTTTTCCAGCTGTTTTTAGAATCTTTCATATGAAAATATGAAAACCAAAATTTTGTAAGTGTATTTTAAAATAAATATAGGTGCAATGTAGTTGCAATGATTTTGTTTGATTTTATGGCTTTAAGCAAAGCGAAAGGAATGATTATAAAATGAGTTACGTTAGCGAAGTAATAGATATGGTTCAGAAACGTAATCCGAATGAACCGGAATTTCATCAGGCAGTTAACGAGGTGCTGTTGTGCCTCGAGCCTGTATTTAAAAAACATCCCGAATATATAAAAGCTGGAGTTTTGGAAAGAATAGTTGAACCGGAAAGGATGATAACGTTTAGAATCCCTTGGATTGACGATAACGGAAAGATCAATGTGAATAGGGGATTCAGAGTGCAATTCAACAGCGCGATAGGACCATATAAAGGTGGATTGAGATTTCATCCTTCGGTCAATCAAAGCATCATCAAATTCCTTGGTTTCGAACAGATTTTAAAGAACTCTCTTACCGGTCTTCCAATCGGCGGAGGCAAAGGCGGCAGTGATTTTGATCCGAAAGGAAAATCGGATATGGAAGTCATGAGATTCTGCCAGAGTTTCATGATTGAGCTTTCAAAATACATCGGAGCGGATATCGATATTCCTGCAGGTGATATAGGTGTCGGACAAAGAGAAATAGGTTATTTGTTTGGAATGTATAAAAGATTGAAAAACTCATATGAAGGAGTTTTGACAGGCAAAGGTCTTGAATTTGGGGGTAGTCTTGTTCGAACAGAAGCTACAGGATATGGTTTGGTATATTTTATGGATCAATTGTTAAGGGCTAATGGGAAATCATTTAAAGGCTCAAAAGTTATAATATCCGGCTCGGGTAATGTTGCGATCTATGCTCATCAAAAAGTGACAGAGCTTGGCGGTATTGTTATTGCCATGAGCGACTCGAATGGATTTATTTTTGATTCGGCCGGAATAGATTTGAATAGTTTAAAAATTATTAAGGAAAAGGAAAGAAAAAGAATAAAAGAATGCATAATAAATTCTTCGACTGCCACTTACCATGAAAAATGTTCAAATATATGGGATATCAAATGCGATATAGCTCTTCCTTGTGCTACTCAAAATGAAATAAACAAAGATTCAGCAAAAAAACTTATTGAGAACGGATGTTTTGCTATAGGAGAGGGAGCTAATATGCCTTGCACTATTGAAGCGGTAAGCTTATTTCAGAAAAAAGGCGTATTGTTTGCGCCTGCAAAAGCAGCTAATGCTGGAGGTGTTGCGATTTCGGCTCTTGAAATGTCTCAGAATAGCATAAGGTATTCATGGAGCTTTGAAGAAGTGGATTTAAGACTTAAAAATATAATGATAAATATTTTCAATAAGTCAAGCCAAGCTGCCAAGGAATATGGAGATGAAGGTAATATTGTTTTGGGAGCTAATATAGCGGGATTTATAAAAGTTGCCGATGCCATGATGGCGCAAGGTATAGTATGAAGCATAAGACGTAAGACAAAAATTTGGTTCGGATTTAAGTTTTTCAATTCAAACTCTCAGCTTTTCGAGCTTCTTTTTTTGCATTTTCAGCTTTTTCTATGTTTTTTTGCTTGTCTTCAATAAGCGAAAGTCCGATATATGTTTCAGCCAGATCGTATTGTATGACCGAATAATCTAAAGGATAAGCCTCGCAAGTGAATATTTTTAATGCTTCTTGAAAAGAAGACTCAGCCTTCCCGAACGCTTCCTTTTCGCCATTGATTTCTGCAAGTGCGTTATAATATTCGCCTAAGTTTATCATTGTGAAAGCGTAATATTCCGGATATTCTTCTATGTTAAATACTTTTAGTGCTTCCGTGATTGCTTCGAAAGACATTGCAAGATCCTCTTTTGAGTTTTTTGTTTTAGCTAAATTGATGTATATGCTTGCGATATTTACTTTTGTCAGCGCATAATTTGACGGATATTTATCAAGGGTATAAATTGCCAATGCGTCATCATAATCTTCGAGTGCCTTTTCAAGATTCGGTTGCTTATCCGTGAAACTTGCATATCTTTCGTAAGCATTGCCTTCATTGATCTTTACGCTTGCATAATCAGATGGGTATGTTTCAAGCGAAAAAACTTCCAATGCTTTTTCATTTGATTTTATGGATTTCAGGACGTTTTCCTCTTTGTTTTTTATGTAAGACATCTTTAAATAAACATTTGCCAGATTTAATTGAGCGGTGGCAAATTCAAGAGGATATTTACTTTCATTAAAAGTTTCAAGTGATTCCATATAAGAATCTATAGCCAGGTTTAAATTTTTTTCCTTTTCTTTTACTGCTGAAAGACATTCGTAACAAACACCGATATTCAGCAGTTTTGCTGCTGTTTTTTCCAAATTTTTCTGATTTTTAAATATTTCCAGTGCTTTGAGATTTGAACTTATTGCATTCAATAAATTTTCTTCCTTATCTCTTATTTCTGATAAGCCAAGATATGCATTTGCAATGTTGCCTTCCAATAATGCAAATTTTTCAGGATATTTATTTTCCAAATATATATCGTTTGCTTCTTCAAATGAAGCAATAGCTTTTTTTAAATTCTTTTCTTCGTCTGAAATATATGACATCATTACAAAAGTCCTGCCTTGGCCAAGCTTAATTTCCGCAAAAAGCAAGGGTTCTGATTTTACGGATACTTGTTCAAGCAGTGAATCGTATTTTGACAAGGCATCTTCATACATATTCTGCTCAAGCATCATATTAGCTCTTTCTATATCTGCGATTATATGCTGTTGTTTTATTTTTTCACTGCGAAATTCAAGAAAAAAAGTAGTAAACAAGCCTAAGACGGTGCTACCTATCAAGCTTACCATGACCAAAAACAGGGGATGGACATACCATTTTTTCTTTTTTTTAGGCATTTTCTTAAT
This sequence comes from Actinomycetota bacterium, assembly GCA_028718045.1. GTDB lineage: Bacteria > Actinomycetota > Humimicrobiia > Humimicrobiales > Humimicrobiaceae > JAMDDL01. The sequence continues at coordinate 2,062 of JAQUMQ010000086.1, read as the reverse complement.
ATTTTATTAACTATTTGTTATTTATTCGGATAATTTTCATAAAAATATTATTTTTATTGTGAAATAATAATAAATATGATTTTATTTTGTTTTACATTAGAAATTAATTCATATATTATATAAAAACCAAAAATTTAAGACAATTCTAAACTCGTTAAAAGTATAGCTTCACATACTTAAAATACGTGGATAAACGAATAGGCAAGTGAAATAAATTAAGAATAAACAATTAATTATGTTGGTGGCAATAAAACCGTGGCTTAAGTACGCAAATATTGAATTTAAATAAGTATCGTATTTATTATTTTGGGAGAAAAAAATGACTGATTTGAGCTTGAAAATTGATAGTTTTTTGTCAAAAAGAGTTTTGGATTTAGAAGAGAGCCAGACATTTGCTTTAGAAAAAAGAGCAGATGAAATCGACATGCAGTTAAAGAACGAAGGAGATTTTGTAATAAGGTTTGGTATAGGTCAACCCGACTTTAATACGCCTTCCAATATCAAATATGCTGCCAAGAAAGCAATTGATGAAAACAAAACCAGGTATACAGCATCAACCGGTATAAAAGAACTTAAGCTTGCTATCACAGAAAAATTCTATAAAGATAACAATATAAAATATGGTATCGAAAATATATTTGTCGGGAACGGTGCAAAGCAGGTGCTCGATGTTATTATCAGGACATTTGTAAATAGCGGCGATATCGTGCTGATTCCAAAGCCATATTGGGTAAGCTATAGCCAGCAGGTAATTTTATCTGAAGGAAAACCTATCGGGATTGAATTTAATGATAATTTAAAAGTTGATATTGAAAACCTTAAAAAATTGATTAAGGAAAATACCGGAAAAATCAAACTTTTGATACTCAACAGCCCCAATAATCCTACCGGAGCGGTTTATTCAAAAAAGGAGCTGGAAAGTATCGGAGAAGTATGCTTAAAAAATAATGTTTTTATTATCTCGGATGAAGTTTACGAAAACTTTATTTATGATGGAATAAAACACCACAGCATAGCCTCTTTCAGTAAAGAACTAAAAGATCTGACCTTGACAGTTAACGCTGTTTCAAAGACTTATGCAATGACCGGTTGGAGAATAGGTTACTGCGCGGCAGATAGCAAAATAATAAAGCAAATGGCAAAGATTCAGGATCAATCTGCATCCAATCCTTGCACTCCCGCTCAATGGGCAGCATTGGAAGCTTTAAGCGGAAACCAGGATTCTGTCGAAGAAATGCGTAGCGAATATGAAAAAAGAAGGGATTATATATATAAAAGACTAAGCAGTATAGAGGGAATAAAGTGTAACTTCCCGCAAGGTGCATTTTATGCTTTTCCTAATATTTCTGCTTTGTTTGGCAACAAATTGAGGAATTCTTTCGAATTTGCAGAAAAACTTCTTGAAAAAACCAGAGTAGCCGTTGTGCCTGGCGTAGCTTTTGGGGATGATAATTTTATAAGGATAAGCTATGCTGCCACTATAAATAAAATTAAAGAAGGAATGGATAGATTGGAAAAGTTCTGCAAAGAACTTTAGGCACATAACATTATTGCTTGCCTAAGTCTGAAGTACAGTTCGGGCACTTTATAGCTTTTATGTTTACTGTTGTATAACAAAAAGGACATTCTTTCGTATCGACCGGCTTTGCTTCTTCTTTTTTACGCATACGGTTGACAGCTTTAATAATAAAAAACAAAACAAGAGCGACTATTACGAAACTTATAATTGTGTTAATGAAAACACCATAATTTAGGGTTACGGCACCTGCTGCTTTTGCATCGCTTAAGGATACATAAGGTCCAGGGGTGCTTCCTTGTTTTAAAATGGCAAATAGGTTTGTAAAGTCTGCTTTACCCAACAACAGCCCTATGGGCGGCATTATTATATCGTTGACTGCCGAGTTTACTATTGCTCCGAATGCGACACCGATGATGATTCCGATAGCCATGTCAATTACGTTTCCATGCATTATGAAATCTTTGAACTCCTTTATGAATCCACTTTTTTCAGTTTTTTTCTTTAAACCGTTATCCAATTCAATACCTCCTTTGCATAATTCGA
>JAQUMQ010000085.1 GCA_028718045.1 Actinomycetota bacterium | reverse complement strand
CTGAAAAAGACGATGGCAATAAAAATTGCAAATGTAGTATAGATTGTTTTTACGATCCCTGCATTAAAGATTTCCTTAAGATCATATTTTACTATGCTTGTGAAAATAAAAGACGTAAGTCCGAGATAATAAGCAATCTTGTTCAACGCAGGAACGGCAGCTTCTTTTATGATTTTTTTTCTTTTGAACAAATACCCGATTGCCATTATTGAAAATATAGGTATGGTTACGGAAATTACATCTAAAAAAGTTTTAAGGTAAAAATTCATCAGTTTTATTTCGTCTTCTCAACAGAGCTTAATAAAAAATCACAGATTTCAGCAAGTCCGCTTTTTCTTTCACTTCCGTGAATAAGTTTTGTGACCTTTCTTGCTTTATTTAAATAAAAATAAATTTTTTGTCTTACCATTTCCACGGCGCCGGTTTCGTTTATTAAGCTGATAATATTATGTGCGATTTTATCATTAATCACCGTATTGCCGGTATTTGCATAGAAAACATCTCGTATCTTTTCTTTAAACTTTGTATTTTTAAGCGCATATATCAGTGGCAAGGTTACATTGCCTTGCTTTATGTCATTTCCTATAGGCTTATCAAATTTATGTCCCGACTTATCCATACTGACATCTATAAGGTCGTCATTGATCTGAAATGCAATTCCCAGGTAGCTTCCGAACTTTCTCATGTTTTCGATATCGCTGTCACTTGACCCGGACAACAGCCCACCAAGAACACAGCTTAATTTAAATAAAGAAGAAGTTTTTTTGTTTATTTTTTCAAGATAAACATCTTCGCTTTGCCAAAGGATTTTTTTTGTTTTTATCTGATCAAATTCTCCTATTACAAGAAGTTTGGAAGTTTCTGAAATTTCCTTTAATATCCTGTTGTCATGATAACGATTCAAAAGATAGAAAGAATACGTGAACAAATAATCGCCTACATGCCTTGCTGTATCCTTGTCGTAAACATTATGTATCGTTTTTTTACCTCTTCTTAGAAGCGAGTTATCTATAATATCATCGTGAATCAATGAAGCAGTGTGTAAAATTTCTATAGCTGCTGCTGCCGGAGTCAGATATTTTACATCGTATTTTTCATTTTTGGCACAAATGAAAAACAAAGCCGGTCTTATTCTTTTTCCGCCCGCAAGCAGCGTATCCGATAGTGTTTTTCTTAAAATACCGTCAAAATTTGATACAAAATCTTTTATATAATCTTCAAGCCCATCAAGATCTTTTTTTAAAAAAAGAACCTTTTTAAATTTTTCAAACATTTTTATTAAAAGAAGAAATAAAAAAACAATAATATATATTACTTAAACTCTACGTTTAAGGTTAGCGCCATCATCTCAGGCAATTTAAAACTCACGTTAAATTCAATTAATTTCATGCTGTCTTTACCAAAAGCATAAATTAAAAATAAAGCTACTTGAAGCCATATGCATATAATTTCAAAACTTCGGAAAAATTACCGTCTTTGCAATCGAAAACCATCTGAAATTTTTATTGGTCAAAGGAAATTCAAGTTCTCTTTTTTCGCATACCGTCGACAGGCTGTATTTCATTGCCTTATCCTTCAATTTTTTGAGTTCCGCTTCTCTTTTGCCTGAATTTTTTATTAAGACAATCTTGTCTATTTCATTCATTATTCCTATTGCTTCCTTTGTTCTTTCCTCATTGTTTTTCATAACGCTTTCGCTAATGCCGCCCGTTTTCCCTTTTAACCTGTTTAAGCCCAAAGCTGCCTCATAGGTCGAATCGACGAGATTATCCCTTGAAATATACTTGCTTTCATAATTTAAAATATACTTCCAGGACGGCATCGTTATTGCTTCTATATGGTCTTTTAATGTTCTTCTCGTAAGTTTATATCCGAATTCATCCGGATTAGCGAAAGCTCTGCTTCCCGGATCGATAAACGGAGCCATGGGAGAGATGAAAGGCATGAACCGTTTGTCCCAATTTATCTTATCATAAAAATCTTCGCAAAATTTGACCGTATCCAATATCGATTCTTTTGTTTGCATGGGAAGTCCCGTCATAAAATACAAGTCATATCGTTTTGCTCCTGTTTTAAGCGCATATGCAATGCTGTTTAAAAGCTCCTCGTTGGAAAATGACTTACCCATTTTCTTTCTTATCTCTTCGTCATGAGAATCCGGAGAAATTTCATAGCATACATTATCGAATATTTCATTTATGCTATCATAAAACCATTTTGAAGGCGGCTCAAAAAATTCGAAGAAAATCTGCATATCTCTTTTCAGTCTTTTTGCATTTTTAAAAAATGATTCAAGATAGTTTTTGCCGCCTTGCGTTATGTCTCCGAGAATAAAAACAGGCGCATTTATATATTTTTGCATCACAAGTATTTCTTCCACAAGTTTTTCGGGATCCCTGAATGCCGGTTTTATGCGGTCTCCAAAAACCTCAAATGCATATTTAGAACCGCCGCAACCCGAACAATTCTTGCTGCACCCTCTTACGATAGGCACTGTCGTTACGGGATAGTCCAGCCATCCCGAAAAGGGGATTATGCACTTTATGGTTTTATGCCTTATAACCTGCTTAAACATTATCCTGTAATCAAAATCTATTTCGCTTAAATCCGCCGAGATGCACTTTATGGGATTTATAATTGCTTTGTTTTGTTTTTTCCATACAAGGTTGGGAATGTCTTTAAAACCGTCGTCTTTTTTATCCTTGATCGCTTTTACCAATTGGAAGAGAGGCTCCTCCGCGGAATCCCCCCTTATAATGAAATCAACCTGCGGAAATTCGATAAGCTCCTTATGAAAATAAGATGACGAGAAACCGCCGAAAATAACGGGTATTTCCGGATGGTATTTTTTTAATATTTTTGCCAGTTCCGTTGAACCCTGGCAATGAGGAAGCCAATGGAAATCAATCCCGAAAGTTGCCGGCTTTAATTTTTTTATGAATTTTTCAACATCAAATCTTTTGCTTTCCATCATAAGATATGCGATATTTATTATTCTGACAGATATTCCTCTTTTTTCCAGGTAATTTGCCATCGTAAGAAATCCTATAGGATACATCTCGAAAATAGGAGATGACGGAACAAGATCGCTCATCGGTCCGTATAAGATGCTTTTTTCCCTAAAATCATAAACACTTGGGGCATGTAAAAAAATCAAATCTGTGCTCATTTTTTGAAAACCTCTTTTTTTATGACATGTCAAGATGTCCGAAATAATTCTACCAAGCCGTTAAAGTTATTTTTTAGCCATATCGGTTCGATTGCTGCAATATCCCTGTCAATCTTTTCGGATATTTCCGCTTTTTTTGAAAAGATAAAATCAAAAAACCTATCCTGGGCATCGCTTCTTTCTTCGCAACAAATCAATCCAAGGTGATTTTCGATATCGGAATATGTTTTAAATGATACAAGATTGTCGATCATCCTAAAGCTTAAGCTTGATTCTTTAGAATTCAGTTTGAAATCGGACGCAGCAAATCCTGCAAGAAATGCTGATTTTAAAAGAGCGTTCAAATTTTTTATTTCATAAATTACCTCGCCGAATCTTTTATAAACACTTGCTTTAAAATTTTGAGTAAAAAGATTTACCAGCATCTGATGAATAATAAGCCTTGAATTATGTAGAACAAGAAGCGAATTTAAAATATCTTCGAATAAAAAAAAGTTATCATAGTTTATAAGGTAAATTACGGCTCTTGAATAAAAAATATCTCCGAATAAAAGTTTCAGTGTGTAATTTTTCTCGTGATCTTCGACAAGCCCTTTCTTTTTATTATGCATGTTTTTTATAACACCTTCGGCAATGCCATGTATGTTTATTCCGATTCCAAGAAGCTCAAATCCTGCTATAAGATTTAAAATTTTGTAAATGTTGGCATGAATAATATTTCGTTCGCAATTGTTTTTACAATAATTATTTATTCGGATTGTTTCATCAAGGGAAAAATATTTTGCCTCCTCCAGGTTGAAAAAGGTTAAATATGATGATCCATATATTAATCCGGGAAGATAATATCGTTTTAAATCATATTCATAATACCCGTTTAAGAACACCAGTTCCCCGGAAATCATTTTATTGGCTTCATTGATTATCTTGTTTTTGTTTTCCAAATTATCGTGCTTTCCCTTTAATTATACTTTTCTTCCGTCTCTTATTTTTTAAGCTTTACCGTAATAAAAACCGGCTGCATCAAAACTTTCTTTTTTGAACGTTTTTAAGGTTTTTCTCCTTTTCTCATATCGACAACTCTTTTAGCTTTGCCTTCGCTTCTTTTGATCGTTTTGGGTTCTTTTAACTTGACTGATATATTTATCCCGATCGCAGAATAAAGTTTGTGCTCAATCGAAGATTCAAAAGCTTCCAGCGCATTCATCTTTTCCGAAAAAATATCCTCGGAGACTTCTATCCATACTTCCATGCAATCAAGATATTTCCTCTTGTCGATGATTATGAGATAATGCGGCTCGATTTCCTTGATTTCCATCAAAACTTCTTCGATCTGAGAAGGAAATACGTTGACTCCCCGTATTATAAGCATATCATCCAGACGTCCTACCGGTTTTGCCATTCTTGCATGAGTTCTTCCGCAGCTGCAAACTTCATAGCTTATACTTGTAAGATCATTGGTTTTGTATCTTATTACAGGCATGCCTTCTTTATTTATGGTCGTAAAAACCAGTTCGCCGATTTTACCTTTCGAAGCTCTTTTATGAGTTTTCGGATCTATTATCTCGGGAATAAAATAATCTTCGGCAATATGAAGCCCGTTTTTACAGCTGCATTCACATGCAACGCCCGGACCCATGACTTCACTCAAGCCATAAATATCGTATGCATTAATCTTAAGCCTGTCTTCGATCTCTTTCCTTATATGGTCTGTCCAGGGTTCTGCGCCAAAAACACCCACTTTTAACGGAAGCTTTCCGAAATCCACTCCTATTTCTTTTCCGACTTCAGCAATATGCAGAGCATAGGAAGGAGTACAGCAAACCGCAGTCGTATTAAAATCTCTCATAATTTTGATCTGCCTTTCGGTATTTCCTCCTGAAACAGGAATGGTAATGGCACCCAAAACTTCTATTCCGTAATGTAAGCCTAATCCTCCGGTAAATAATCCATACCCATAACTGTTTTGTACCGTATCGCCACTTCTTAACCCAAGTGAAAAAAGCTGTCTGGCTATCGAGTCTCCCCACATCCGTATATCCGATTTCGTATATCCGACAACGGTAGGATTCCCAGTAGTTCCCGAAGACGAATGAATTCTGATTATCTTGTCCAAAGGACTTGCAAACAATTTAAAGGGATAATTCAATCTCAAATCATCTTTTGTCGTAAAAGGAATGTTTTCCATTTCGTCAGGATTTGAAAATTTATAAGGATTAACGCCGCAGTCATCAAGCCTTTTTTTATAAAAAGGTACATTTTCATAAACGTTTATAAGTGTCTTTTTCAGTTTGTCAATCTGGATGAGTTCAAGTTCTTCACGCTTTATAAGCTCAATTTTTTCATTCCAAAATTTTAAAGTCATTATATTTCCTTTTTAAAGCTTTCTTTGCCATACGCCAAATCAATTTTTAAATATCATCCTAATTCATGATTTATTTAGCACCCGATTCATCAAATATCCAAGTTGCCAATAATTTACTGGCACACGTTGAAACCTTTTTCAAAAAGAATTCTCTCGGCATTTTCGATATCGAAAACACTTAGTACTACTCTTGTGCCTGCAATCACGTAAATATAGTCGACATTTATCTTTTGTTCCGTCAAAGTATCGAGCACTTGCAAAAGCTCTCCGGGCTTATCTTCGACTCCGACACATATGACATCCGCCATATGAGTCGTAAAACCTGATTTTTTTAACACCTCTCTTGCTTTTTCCGCATCAGATACGACAATCCTTAAAATTCCGTAATCTCTTGCTTCCGTCGTGGAAAACCCTTGAAGATTGATGCTTTCCCTTTTTAATATTCTGGCAACTTCTGCAAGCCTTCCGGTCTTATTTTCCAAAAAAACCGTTAATTGTTTTATAGGCATTTTCCCTCCTTAAAATCATTTTTAAAATTTTTCCCTAAAGCAAAAGCCTTTAAATTTTGTTCCAGTATTTTCTTTGGAACAACCTCTTTTATCGATCTGACCCAACTATCCATACTGACAGGCAGAAAATTCGACAGAAACCCAATCATAATTACATTCATGGTTTTTGCCGACCCGATTTGCTCAGCTATTTTCATGGTATCTATAATAAAAAAATTATTCGTGAAACTTTTAATATTTTTGATTATTTCATGAGGATAAGAATAGTTTTTTTCGAACATCGAT